>NZ_AUTL01000027.1:0-8448 GCF_000498015.1 Pseudoalteromonas sp. TAE79 | reverse complement strand
CCGCCGCCACTTAGTCAAACTGATCGCCAAAACTTTGCAAATAACCTCGACCGTATTTTAGCGCAAAACAAGGCTAACTAACTTGAATACCCAATTAGTTGGCTTAGGTGATACGCAATTTAGCGTGGCGGTATACGTAGCAAAAGCGCCGCCAATGCCTTTTTTTGAAACACTTGAATGCCTTGAGCCTGTTATAAATGAGCAAATAAATACCATAAACCAGCACTGTGGTAATGGTTGGCGCAAAGTGTTTAACGTATACGCCAAAGTGCTATTTTCCCTACCAAGTGAGCATTACTCATTTGCTAAACAAGCCCCTACTTGGCAGCATTATCGTGATGAGTTTTTACTACAAAAAAGTAGTAAAACCGCCCTGCTATTTAGCGCGCCTGACACTACTATTACTTGCGCAGATAAAGCTACTAGCAATCAAAATCAGCTACACATAATTGCTGGGCGTACGCACGCTAAAAACTTATTACAACAAGGTAAGTTGCATGCACAATTTGATTGGCTCGACGACGAGTTTGCAATAGACACCAGTAACAACATTATTGTGTGCCCGTATTTTGATTACAGGCAATTAAGTAATATAAAAATTGCGAGATTAAGCGAGCTAGTCGCGCAGCTAAAAGGCACTAAATAACACATTGTAAGGAACGACCATGGCCGGAATTTTAGAGTTAAACGAATTATTAAAATCAATGCAGCCTGTGCTTAAACAAGGTGAATACATATTTTGCTGTTTGGCAGGGAAATTGGCTGATTATGTTCACTTAGAGCCACTTGCCACTTACGTTGAAGAGGAAGGCCTAACCCTTATTTTAAAAGCTGAAACCGCCGATAAAGCAGGTATTACTTACGAGGGTAAATATAATTTAATTACTCTTAATGTACATTCAAGCTTAGAGGCCGTTGGGTTAACAGCTGCGGTATCTGCAAAGCTAACTGAGCATGGCATTAGCGCTAATGTGGTAGCTGCGTTTTATCACGACCATATTTTTGTACAAACAGACAAAGCACAAGCCGCGATGAAAGCGCTTGGAGAGATTGGTTAGGATTGCTGGCACAGTAATGATCTGAGTGATGTGGATATTAGAGCGTCGGGTGGCGCTTCACTTATCCGACCTACGCTTAGAGAAACTTCGGGGTGTAGAGAGGGTTATATAAAAACACCGAGTTTGTTCACTCGGTGTTTTTATTGGTGCTAAATAGCGGGTGCTTGTTTAGCTTGTGAAACTTAAACTACATATCCGCTAAAACCTAGGGCTTTAAAATACAGCTTCGGAATGCCAAATTTGCACTCATTTAGCAATTCGCTAAAGCGCATTCTATCAAGCGGGTAAAACTCATTTTCTAAGTCGTGCCCTGTTTGTGTTTTACCTGTTTCGGTTAAACCCAATTGCGCGCACGTTGTGAGCTGGGCTTCGCGCTCAAATGAAGTTTCGGGGCGCATTAAATCTGCAATAAAAAGGTTTGCGTCTTTTTTAAGACTTCCTTTAATTGCTTTTAATAACTCTTTTTTATCGCCGTTATCTTCTAAAAAATGCATTACTAATAAACATAAAACGGCATCGGCTTTAACCGATAACTTATCAACTGGGCCATTATGTACATCTACGCGGCTTGTTATGCCTTGTTCATCAAATTGCTGCTGTGCGATAGCAAGCATATCGGCTGATGTATCTTGCGCAGTAAATTGCCATGTAGGGTTTAGTGCAGCCAGTGCAAGTACTTCTTTGCCTGTGCCTGCCCCTACTACCAAAATATGCGCATTGTCGCTTAGCGTTGCTTGTAATTGCGCATTAGTGAGCTGATGTAATAATTCATAACCAGGCACTAAACGGGTTATGCGGCTATCGTATTGTGTTGCTTGCTCGCCTGTAAACGTTGGCATTGTATCTCCTTGTTTTCAGTAATGTTGCTTATAAAACTTCAACTGTGGAATATCCACCTGGCTTTTTGGCTACATGCACTTGAGTGGCTACACGCTCGCTCATTTGTGTTACGTGCGATATAACGCCTACTTTTCTGCCTTGTGCTTGCAAAGAATCCAAAGCGTCCATTGCAATGCTTAGGGTTTCGCTGTCTAACGTACCAAACCCTTCGTCAATAAACAAAGAATTGATTTGTACTTTGTTAGACGAAAGCGATGCTAAACCAAGTGCAAGCGCTAGCGATACTAAAAATGACTCACCGCCCGAGAGCGTATTAACAGAGCGTTGCTCGTCGGCCATGTCGCGGTCGATAATTGCAATGTCGAGCGTTTGCGCTATGGCGGTTAATTCGTAGCGTTTGTTGAGTGTTTTTAAGTGGCTGTTGGCATAGTGCAGTAATATTTTTAACGTTTGTGTTTGCGCTAAGTTACGCATGGTTTTACCCGTTGCATCGCCCAATACTTTATTAAGCAAGTGCCACTGCTCTACCTGTGTTTTAAGCGTAGTTAACTCGGCTTGTTTGCCTTCAAGCGCCTTTGCGTTTTGGTTGTGTTGCTCAATAGCGGTATTAGTTGCTAGTAATGAATTTTGCAGCTGCGTTTGTTGCTCATTTAAGCTACTTAATTGCGTACTTAAAGCCTCTGCACTTTGAGTTGGTTTATCGCTACTGTTGTGTTTTTCAAGCGTAAGTTGCTGCTGTTTTAATGCGGCATTTGCATCTGTTAACGCTTGAGTTAACTGCTCGTGTTGATTTAAATGTGCTTTAATAGTATCGCTACTGAGCGTTAGTAAAATTTTGACCTGTTCGTGCGTTACATCGCTGTATTGCGCTTTAAAGTCAGTAAACCACTGGTTATAACGTGCCTCAAGTGTTGCTAGTTCTTGGCTGTTTTCAAGTAAGCGTTGCTCCACATTTTTAAGCGTTATAGCGTGCTCATCTCGTTGTTTTATAGCGTCGTCATAGGCTTTTTGACTCGCTTGAACCTGCGATTGCATTTGCTCTTGCGCACTTGTAAGTTTTGCTTGGTAGTCGTCTGCGCTTATTTGCTCGTTATTAAATAAAGCTAAGCGCTCACTTTGCACAGTGCTTAGTAAATTTTTAGCTTTAACAAGCTCTTCATTAAGTGCTTTTAACGATTGCTCGCTTTTACTAACAAGCGGTGTGAGCTGCTTTATTTGCTCACTAGCTGTGTCTTGGCGCTTTTGGCTTTGCTCAAGTTGCGTTTGAGTTTGCTGATACTGCGAAACCTGCTCGTGCAGCTCGGTAAGTTCAAGCGTATTGGCTTGTAGTTGCTGCCAAAAATCACTGTTTTCAAATTGGCTATTAAGCGTTGTACCCAGCTCGTTAATTTGCGCGCTTAGTTCGCTATGCTTACTCGTTAACTGGTTTTGCTGGTGTGTAAGCTCAAGGTGTTTATTACTCAGTTGCTGCTTTACTTGCTGCTCTGCTTTAAGTGCTGCTTGTAGCTCATTTACTTTAGTTTGCAGTGTACGTTGACGTTTTTGTTGCTCAAAGTATTGCGCTTTTTGCTGCGTTAGTTGCTTATAAGTTACTTCAAGCTGATCAGGCGTTAAGTCGTTAAGCTCACTACGTGCGCCTAGCATGGTATTTCTAATGTCGAGCTGTTTGGTTTTTGCCGTTTGAATTACTTGCTCAAGTTGTCCGTTTTCAGCAGTTAATACAGCATGTTGAGTTTGATGCTTATGCAGCTCACTTTGTGCATGGTCAAATTGCTTTTTAGCGGCATTAAAAGCGTTTTCAAAATCGGTAATTAAGTTATTTAATTGCTGATTTTGGTTTACCGCATACGGATGCTCCGTTGCGCCGCACACTAAACAAGGCTCATTAGGGCGAAGCTCAGTGCGTAAATGCTCTACGTTTTCGCTGGCTCTTAAGCGCGCTTGGTTAAGTGCGTACTCGCTGCCTTTAAGTGCTTGCTCGCTGGTTATTAAATGCTGATTAAGTAAAACATGGACTTGCTGGCTTTCATTTAGCTGCTGATTGAGCACTTGCTGGCGTTGAGTGCTTTGTTTTAGGTCCGCATTAAATTGCTTATAGCGCTCTCGCTGCTCTTTTAAGTAATCAATACTTTTTAGCTGCGCGTCGCAGTGCTCTGCATTAAATTCATTAAGCTGAGTGTTTAAAACCTGCAAAGCTGACTGCTCGCTCGTAAGTAACGCCTCGCACTCCTGCACTTTATTACTTTGTGTATTTAAATGCTTGCTCTGACCTGCAAGCTCGGTATTAAGAGTTTGGCTTTGTGCAAGGTTTGCAGTTAATTGCTGTTGTGCATTTAAGTAGGTATTAAAGCTTTGCTGATAGTAGCTCCAGTCTTTTGCTAAAACGTGCAGCTGTGCATGCTCACTAAGCCATTGCTGGCTTTTAGTTGAGTCGGTATTAGCGAGTTCTAGCTCGTTATTGCTTTGTTTAAGCTGCTGCGTGAGCTCATCAAGTTGAGTTTGCTCTTTGGTTATTTGCGACTCTGCGCCTTTTACAGCTTGAGTTTGCAAAGCAATGCTGCTGTCGAGCTCTCTCGCTTTTGCTATAACGGGCGCTGCATTTTGTTTTTGCTCATTGGCGTTATTAAGTAGCTCAGTATGCTTAGCAAGCGCGGTGTTACGCTCGTTAATTACCGCTAAGTGATCAACACTTTTAAGTGATGTTATTTGCTGATCTAACGCCGTATTTTGATCGGTTAATTGAGTAAAACGGCTGCGGTTATCTTTTATTTCAAGCGCCTGCTTGGCTTGTTTTGCTTGCTCGCTTTGATCAACGATACTTTCAAGCGCTGAGCTTGCTTGTTGCTGGGTTTGCTGTGCCTGCAGTAAGCTTTGCTCAAGCACTGTAGCTTGCTGATACCAGTTAAGTGCTTTTTCGGTTTTGGTTAGCTCTTTTTTAGTGTGTTCGGTTTGCGCTTTTAAATCGGTTAACTTGGTTTGTTGTAACTCAAGTTCATCGGTCGTTAATAAGGTATAGCTTTCAAGGCCTGCTTTAAGCGCTTCAAGCTTTGCCACTTGCTCTTTATGGCGCTCAAAAATACGCACGCCAATACGGCTAAATTTATCGGTGCCTGTTAAACACTCTAAAAGCTGCGCTCGCTCATCGCCAGTGGCTTTTAAAAATGCAGCAAACTCATGTTGCGCTAAAAGTACGGCACGGGAGAACTGCTCAAAGTTAAGCCCTATTTTGCTCTCAACTTCTTTTATTGTGTGGCTTTTGTCAGCTATAAGGGTTTCGTCTGGCAGGGTTACTAATGTGTGCTCTGCTACTTTAAGTTTGCCAGTTACTTTTTTATGGGTCCGTGCAATTGTATAACGCGCACGGTAAAGCTGTTTATCTTGCCCTAAAAAGTCAACCTCGGCGTGGCCTTCCCATGTACCTCTGCGTAGTAGGTTTCGCGCATCATTAAGCTTAATGCTGTCGCCATTAAACTCAATTAAGTTACCTTTATCGCCGCGTAGCCTCGCTGTTTTTGTATAAAGGGCTAAACAAATCGCATCTAAAAAGGTACTTTTACCAGCGCCGGTATCGCCTGTTATTGCAAATAAGCCTGCATCTTTTAATGGGGCTTGAGTAAAGTCTATTTCAGCATCAACTATTGAAGCTAAATTATGAATACGAACTGCGGTTATTTTCATAGTTGCTCTTGCTCCGTAAGCTCGTTTATCACGTCACTTAAAAGTGCTTTTAGCTCATCGGGTACGCTTTGCCCTGCCATATCTTTATCGTTTGCAAATGCTTGTTCTAATAAGTTAAGCGGGTTGAGCATTTCAACTTCGCTTAAATCTTCAAATACGGTGTTGTCGTCATTTTGAGTCGATTGCTCACGTACACGTTCAATACCACAAAATTTAATATGCTTGCCTTCAAGTGCTTGTTCTATTTGTTCTCTAAAGGTGGTGTCGGTATCGCTTGATTTAAGCTTTACCCGTAAATAAGGCGCTATTGTATTTTGTGCGGTGTCGAGCGCTTTAATTTGCTCGCATAGTTCGCTTAATGGCACGCACTCCCCTTTTGGTAAAATAATTACATCGGCAGAGCGCGGAATGTAAAGGGGGTTTACAGTTGTACTAATATGTTGTTTTTCATCAATAATAAACTCAACAACATTTACTTGGTGCGTGTAGTTACGTTCTGAAAACGACATAGGTATAGGTGTGCCGCTGTAGCGAATAATATCGCTTTTAGCGACTTGTTGCGCTTTGTGTAAGTGCCCAAGGGCAACATAGTTGGCTTGTTTACCAAATACATTGGCTGAAATAGACTCCTCACCACCTATTACTAAGTTACGCTCAGAATCACTTGAGATATCCCCGCCTTTTGCGTGTAAATGCCCCATAACTATTAATGGTGAGTTTTGCTCGTTTATATTAGTAGCTTGCTCTAATGCAAGTTCATAAGCTTTTGCAACGCCTTGAGCATAACTAGGGCCGCTTTCGGTTTGGCTAAGTAAACTTACATCGCTTGCACGTAAAAATGGCATAGCGACGATTACAGCGCGTTTACCATTGGTATTTATGGTAATAACAGTTTCATCGTGTGTTGCGACATCAAAGCGCCCTACTACGTGCGTATCAAACTGTGCAAGTAATGGCTGAGCTGCCAAAATACGATTTGCAGAGTCGTGGTTACCCGCAATAATCACTACATGTAATAATGGGCATGCTTTTTTGGCGTCTTTAATAAATTGATAAAGCTGATTTTCGGCGCTAGCACTTGGAGTCGCTGTATGATAAATGTCGCCAGCAACTAGAAGTAAGTCTATTTGTTGTTCAACAAGAGTGGCTAATAACCATGTAAAAAAAGCTTGATGTTCAACACGGCGATCGTGTTCGTAAAATTGTTGGCCAAGGTGCCAATCTGAGGTGTGGAGGACTTTCATGTCGCGCTCTTAATAAAACCGTAAGAGCGCCAATATACCCAAGGCTGTTAAAGATGCAAGCCTAAGACATGCATTACGTTAGGTTAAACTGTACCAAGCTGAAAAAACAACCGGTAATGCTAAAAGAGCCATTAATAATGGAATTTTTAACGTTTTAGTTTGTTTTGCGTGTAGCGCCTTTAGTGCATTAGTTTCGTTGCACGCTGCTACTTTATCGATATAAAAATAACCCGAATCGAGATACTGCTTACAGTTATTCTCACTTGCTGGAATCGCAATTAGTTCTTGTTGTTTTTTTAGGATGTAAAAATCCATAAGCCCACCGCATTTCTTGCTAGTAATCGATATTAATTTGAGGATAAATGTGACGAATTTATTTGCCTCAAATAAAAAGGTTGGCGATTTTAAATATAAACAGCGCTAAAGATCAACCTAAAATTACACTATTTGTCATTTATCGTACAAATAGCGAATATTAATGAAGTTCGGCAATATTTGAGCCAATTATTTACTCGTTTCACTGTGTTTTTGTTCAGTAGAAAGGGCTTTTAGGCCATTTTACTTGTTGCGAATTAGTAATACTTATACGTAGGATTAATGGTTTACCTGGTAATGTCAAAGCAATACTTTTTTAGCAATATATATAAAATGAATGATATTTTTTTAAGTTCTGGGACTTTGTATTTAACCGATCAAAACCATTATTAAAACCCAATTTTGTAAACCCCCTTTACAGTTTTTATCTATTCGTATTTTGTTACAAAATAATTGTATTTTTCAATCTAAAAAACTAAGTGAACATCACCCTAAAAATACGGTACTTGGTCGCTAATTTATTGAAGCTAACTGGTATATTTGTCAAAGTACGCTCACAAAATTATATTAGGACTAACAATGAAAAAAATAAGTCTTACGCTAAGTGCTTTTGTATTGCCATTCGCAATATCGAGTGCAGCTATGGCGTCTTCGGTTGAGCAAACAAAAGGTTCTTTTGTTGATAAATTTCGTCAATTAGACGAAGCACTTCCTACACCCAATGTTTATCGTAGTGCCGCTGGCGAACCAGGTGAAAAATACTGGCAGCAACGTGTAAATTACGATATTGATGTGAAGCTAGATGAACAAAAGCACCGCATTACCGGTAGCCAAAGCATTGAATATAAAAATAACTCACCACATACGCTTAAATATTTATGGTTACAGTTAGATCAAAATATTTTTAAAAGTGACTCTATTGCCGAAACAACTAAAACATTTAAAAGCACTTTAGAAATCCTACCAGCTCAAAAGCCCGCTAAATTAAGTTTAGGTGAATTACGTCGTCAGCAATTTATGAGCGACAACGAACTGGGTTATACAATCAGTGGCGTAAAAGATGACGATGGTAAAGAGCTACGCGTAACTGTAGTTGATACCTTAATGCGCATCGATTTAAACGAGCCATTAAAACCAGGTAAAGAAGTCGAATTTAGCATGAACTTTGCCTTCAACATTGTTGAAGAAGATGCAGTGGGTGCACGTTCTGGTTACGAGCACTTTGAAGAAGACGGCAACGACATATTCTTAATTGCTCAGTGGTTTCCTCGTTTAGCGGCTTATACCGATTACGAAGCGTGGACAAACAAGCC
>NZ_AUTL01000026.1:0-15514 GCF_000498015.1 Pseudoalteromonas sp. TAE79 | reverse complement strand
CCTGCCAATGGCGCGGATCTTTTAAAATAACAGGGGGTTTTTCTTCGTTGTTAATTTGCGTTATGTCGTTATCTTTTTTTATCACTTGCACCAAATGAGGGGGATGATTAATACCACGATTAACTAATATGTTAGTTGCATTTGCAATTTGAATAGGTGTGGCAGTCCAGTAACCTTGGCCAATGCCTACCGAAATAGTATCACCGCGCCACCAAGATTCTTTAAAGCGTCCTTCTTTCCATTCTTTTGAAGGTAGAATAGCAGTAGTTTCTTCGTGAATATCAATACCTGACAAATCACCGTAGCCAAAACGGGCCATAAAATCGCTTATTTTAGTAATGCCTAATCGATAAGCCGCATCGTAAAAATAGGTATCACACGACTCTTCAATCGCTTTATATACATCTACATGACCATGGCCCCAACGTTTCCAATCTCGCCATTTATGTTCAACATTTGGAATTTGAAAAAAGCCAGGATCCCACATTGATGTTGACTCATTTACTATATTTTCTTCAAGCGCTAATACTGCCATTAAAGGCTTTACAGTAGAGGCCGGCGCATAACGACCTTGCGTAGTACGGTTTATTAATGGCCGGTCTTGGTTAAGCAGCGCTTTATAATTTTTGCTGCTAATGCCGTGTACAAATAAGTTTGGATCGTAACTTGGGTTTGAATAAAGTGCCAGCACGCCGCCATCTTTGGCGTCCATAACTACAACAGCGCCGCGCATATCTTTAAGCGCGTGTTGTGCTATTTGTTGCAAGCCAACGTCTAAAGTCAGTACTAAGTCGCTACCTGGTTGCGGTTGGGTCATGCTCAGGGTGCGTATTACACGGCCACGGTTATTAACTTCTACCCGTTGTGAGCCTACTTTACCGTGCAGTGTTTCTTCGTAATATTTCTCTATGCCGAGTTTGCCAATATCATGTGTGGCGCGGTAATTGGTTGCACGGTCTTCTTGCTCTAATTGGTTTAGCTCTTTTCTATTAAGCTTGGCAACATATCCAAGCGCATGCGTTAGCGTGTCACCAAATGGGTAGTAGCGAGCCAGACGTGCCTCAATACTAAAACCAGGGAATTTATGTTGATTAACCGAAAATTTCGCCACTTCAGTTTCGTCTAAGCGGGCTTTTAATACTTGTGATTTAAAACGACGGGTGTGTTTTATATCTTTTAAAAAGTCTTGTTTATCTTGCTCTGTAATCGCAATTATTTTACTTATTTGATCAAGCGATTCGTCAAGGTCATCTACCTCTTCGGGGATGACTTCAAGGTTGTAAACAGGTTTGTTTTCAGCAAGTAGCACACCGTTACGGTCGTAAATTAAACCACGGTTGGGTGCAATAGGAATAACTTTAATGCGGTTATCGTTGGAGCGGGTTTGGTAGTCTTGGTGATCTTCTACCTGAATAGTATAAAGATTAGAAAGCAATACAGCGACTAATCCTAATACAAAAACAAAACCCACGAATGCTCGCCTAGCAAATAAGTTTGCTTCTGCGGAGTGGTCACGAATAGTGGGTCTATGTTTTAGCATGGCAAGGGGTTACTCGCGATGATAAGGATGGTTGTTATTTAAGCTCCAGCCTCGGTAAAGGCTCTCTGCAACAATTATACGCACCAAAGGGTGCGGCAATGTTAAATTAGATAACGACCATTTTTGCTCAGAAGCTGCAATGCACTCTGGAGCAAGTCCTTCAGGTCCGCCAATAAGTAAACTTACATCGCGGCCATCGAGTTGCCATTTTTCCATATTTTTAGCAAGTTGGTGAGTATCCAGCGCTTTCCCTGTTACCTCTAACGTTACAATACGATTGCCTTTTGGAATAGCCGCTAATGTTTTTTCACCTTCAATGTGTAAAATACGTTTTATATCTGCATTTTTACCACGTTTTCCGGCTTGAATTTCAATTAACTCTAGGGCCATATCTTTAGGGAAACGTCGCTGATATTCTGCAAATCCCGTTTCTACCCATGCTGGCATTTTAGTACCAACAGCAATCATTTGTATTTTCACGTATTACTTCCAAGCATTGTCTAAAATGAGTGAGCGTTTAGCCCCACAGTTTTTCTAGATCGTAATAGCTACGTGCTTCGTTTTGCATCACGTGTACAACCACATCACCTAAATCAACCAGTGCCCATTCGCCGTCGCCTTCACCTTCATAACCTAATGGCTCTGAATCTGCATGACGCGCTTCTTTTGCTAAGTGATCGGCAATTGACTGTACGTGGCGTTTAGAAGTACCAGAACAAATTACCATGTAATCTGTGATATCTGATGTTCCAGTAACGTCAATATGAACGATGTCACGCGCTTTCATATCGTCAATTTTGTCCATAGCAAAGGCGAGTAGTTGTTTTGAATCCAAGGTTTTGTCTCAATTTAAAAATTTAATGGCGCGCATTTTAACACGCTAGGAGTTTTTAAGCATCAATTTGATAGAGCTGATGCACTTCTATGTAATGACTCACTGCATCGGGCAATAGTTCATTCTTTTTATTACTTTTTTTCAGTTGTTCGCGAATGGTGCTTGAGGCCGCATCGAGCATTTCGCCCGGTAAAAAATAAAGTTTACCTGCAAGTGAGTGTTTAAGTGCCGCTACTTCGCCGGCATTTGCGCGTTGCATATAGCTTTTGAGCTCACCTGTTACAGTGCAATGTTGAGCAGGGCGCTGGTACACCACAATATGGCAAAGCTGCGTTATTGCCTTCCACTCAAACCACTTATCGAGATTGTTAAATGAGTCCATACCAATTAAAAATAAAATAGGTGTAGTGGGGTGCTCTTTACGAAGTTCTTGTAAGCTCAGCAACGAATACGATGGACCGGTTCGATTAAGTTCTCTTAAATCGAGTTCAAAATGAGGGTAAGGAGCAATAGCTGCGTTGAGCATATTAATTCGGTGCTCTGCACTAATACCCGGAGCTGCTTTATGTGCAGGTAATGCACAGGGCATAAAATAAAGCGTATTTAAATTAAACGCATTTACGCATTGCAGCGCCATATTTAGATGGCCTAAATGGACTGGGTCGAAAGTGCCACCAAAAATTGCGATCATTTTACACCCATTAGCTATTTATTAATTAACCGCGTGGCACGGCATAGGAATGTTGAGCGGCTGGCAAAATTTAATACAAATATGAGCAAGCGCTTGGTAAGGTGCAATTAAATTACCTTGCTTGTAACTGGCATCAAACAACGCAACATCACTGTTTATTTGTTCTAGTGTATGCATGTTTAAACGGTTAATAGCATTTTGTACTGGACCTTGTTGGTTTTTCCAGATTGCTTTTTGTTTAAATAAATTAGCGATAGGTTCGCCATTTAATAAACCAAGTTGCACGCTTATAAGTGTATTAAGCTCTTTGGTTATAGCCCACAAAATACTCACCACTTCGGTGTTATCGCTGGCAAGTTTGTTTAATACTTTTATAGCTTGTTTAGCGTGGCCATTTAATAGCGCATCGCTTAAATCAAAAATATCAAACTTGGCTTGGTTTAACAGACCTTGCATTACTAATTGCTGAGTAATTAATGCATTGCCGTGCAGTAGCGAGAGCTTCTCAAGTTCCTGAAAACAGGCTAACAAGTTGCCTTCGGTGGCATTTATCAAGGTTACTTTGGCGTCGCTTTGCATATTAAGTGATAAACGTTGGCATTGCTCATCAAGCCATCGTTTTACATGAGAGCCCGTAAGCGGGTAGCAAGGTACAAATACACCTTGCTTATCAAGAGCTTTAAACCATGCTCCACGTTGTACTTCTTGGCTGGCTTTAGCGCCTTTAACAATTAAAATAGTATCGGGATTAACCAGCTCAACTACTTTTTTAAAGGTGTTGCTGCCAATAACGCCTGGCTTTTGTTGGTTTAAATCAAGCTCAATAATAGTGCGGGCGCTAAACAGCGACATACTTTGGTACTGGGCTATAATTTCTTGCCAATCGAATCCTTGCATTAAAGTAAACTTAATTACTTCATCAAAACCTTGTTGCTTAGCACTGTCGCGAATTTGTTGTACGCACTGCGCTTCTTGAAAAGGCTCTTCTCCAAATACTAAATAAAAGGGCTTTAGCCCTTTATTTAATTCACTCGGTAGTTGATTAGCGTAGCAGCGCATTATAGTTGCGACAGCTCTCTAACAATACGACGACTGGCTTGCTCACGAATTTCGCTAATAAGTAGCTCAAGCTCTTTTGCTTTTGCTAATGCATGATCCGGATCGTCTTGGTAATTACGGTAAAGCTCAAAACGTTTTTCTATCGCTTTTTCACCTGGGCGTTTAACTACATACGATACGCCATAAGCGAGCTCATATTCAGCAACTTGGCCGTTTTGAAACAGCGAAAGTGTTTGGCGTTCAATGCTTTCTTTGCGTAAGTACAATTGGGCTTTATCTTTAGCTGACGATACTAACTCTACGTTACTCGCTTTAAGCTCTTTTTTAAGCTCAGTGAATAAAGTCGATTTTTCGTCATCGCCTACAAGTGTTAGCTGTTTTAAGTTATCAGGCAGGCTAGAGGCTTTTTTTAAATGAAAGCCACAGCTTGATAACAAAAAACAGACTAGCACTAAGGCTAGTCCATTTTTAATGGCGTTAAATGCAGCCATATTAGTTAGCTACCACGTTAAGTAGCTTGCCTGGTACGTAAATGATTTTACGAATGGTTGAGCCATCAGTAAATTTAGTTACGTTAGATTCTGCAAACGCAAGGGCTTCTACTTGCTCTTGAGTTGCACCAGCTGCCACTGTTAACTTAGCGCGAAGCTTGCCGTTTACTTGTACGATGATTAGTTTTTCATCTTCAACAAGTGCAGACTCGTCAACTTTTGGCCATGCAGCATCTAAAATTTCGCCTTTTTTACCAAGCTCTTTCCAAAGCTCATGCGATAAATGCGGAGTAATAGGTGCAAGCATAATAACTAATGCTTCAAGTGCTTCGTTAGCAATCGCTACATCTTGTTTGTCGCTCAGTGGTGCTTTTAATAACTTATTAGAAAGCTCCATAATAGCTGCAATAGCGGTGTTAAAGGTTTGACGACGTTCAACATCATCAGTCACTTTAGCAATTGCTTTGTGTAAGTCTCGACGTAGTACTTTTTGCGGATTAGTTAGCGCTGATTTATCAAGTGCTTGGTAACCTACTGTTTTAACGTCTACCGCGTACTTCCATACACGTTTTAAGAAACGATGCGCGCCTTCAACGCCTGAGTCTGACCATTCAAGCGTTTGCTCTGGTGGTGCTGTAAACATCATGAATAAACGCACTGTATCTGCACCATACTGGGCAATTACATGTTGTGGGTCTATACCATTGTTTTTAGACTTAGACATTTTGCTCATGCCTGATGAGAATACCGGCTCGCCGTCTTCCTTGTGCCATGCTTTAGTAACGCGGCCTTTTTCGTCGGTTTCGGTATTAACATCAGTTGGCGAAATCCAAATGTCGCCGCCTTTTTCATCTTTACGATAAAATGTTTCAGCAAGTACCATACCTTGACAAAGTAAGCGGTCAAACGGCTCGTCTGAATTAACTAAACCAAAGTCACGTAATAATTTATGGAAAAAGCGTGAGTACAATAAATGTAAAATTGCATGCTCAATACCACCAATGTATTGGTTTACTGGTAACCAGTAGTTAGCAGCCGCTGGATCTAGCATGCCTTCGTCGTAGCGTGGGCTACAGTAGCGTGCGTAATACCAAGACGATTCCATAAAGGTGTCAAACGTATCAGTTTCGTGAAACGCAGGTGCGCCATTTACTGTTGTTTTAGCCCACTCTGGGTCTGCTTTAAGTGGTGAAGTTACACCGTTCATTACCACATCTTCTGGTAAGCGAACTGGTAGCATATCTTCTGTTGCAGCAAGTTCTTTACCATCTTCATCGCTAAGCATTGGAATTGGAGAACCCCAATAGCGCTGACGGCTCACACCCCAGTCACGCAGGCGGAAGTTTACTTTACGCTCACCAACACCGAGTGCTTCTAATTTATCGGCAATCGCTTTAAAACCAGCTTCAAAATCAAGGCCGTTAAATTCACCCGAATTTACAAGTACGCCTTTATCGGTAAATGCTGATTCTTTTAGGTTTACTTCAAGATCTGAACCTTCAGCAGGCGCAATGACTTGTTTTATATCTAGGCCGTACGCTGTTGCAAACTCAAAGTCGCGTTGATCGTGTGCAGGTACTGCCATTACAGCGCCTGAGCCATAATGCATTAATACAAAGTTAGCAACCCAAATTGGTACTTGCTCGCCCGTTAATGGGTGAGTGGCGTAAAAGCCTGTTGCTATGCCTTTTTTCTCCATTGTTGCCATGTCTGCTTCGGCAACTTTGGTGTTTTTGCATTCTTCAACAAACATTGCAATAGCGTCGCTATTTTTAGCGGCTTCTTGCGCAATAGGGTGACCACCAGCAACAGCAACATACGTAACACCCATAAAGGTATCTGGACGAGTTGTGTATACGCTAAATGTTTCGTCGTTATCGGTGCGTTTAAATTCAATATCACACCCTTCAGAGCGGCCAATCCAGTTGCGCTGCATTGTTTTAACTTGCTCTGGCCAATCTTCTAACTTGTCTAAATCGTCAAGTAGCTCTTGTGCGTAGTCGGTAATTTTAATAAACCACTGTGGAATTTCTTTTTGCTCAACCACAGCGCCTGAACGCCAACCGCGACCGTCAATAACTTGCTCGTTAGCGAGTACTGTTTGATCTACTGGATCCCAGTTAACTGTCGACATTTTTTTATACACTAGGCCTTTTTCGTAAAGCTTAGTGAAAAACCACTGCTCCCACTTGTAGTATTCTGGATGACATGTCGCAATTTCGCGATCCCAGTCATAACCAAAACCTAATTGCTTAAGTTGAGTACGCATGTAATCAATATTTTCGTATGTCCACTTAGCTGGTGCTGTTTTGTTTTTAATAGCAGCGTTTTCTGCAGGTAAACCAAACGCATCCCAACCCATAGGTTGCATTACGTTTTTGCCTTGCAGGCGCTGGAAACGAGAAACAACATCACCAATGGTGTAGTTACGCACATGACCCATATGCAGTCGACCACTCGGATAAGGGAACATAGAAAGGCAGTAATACTTTTCTTTGCTCTCATCTTCAGTGACTTTAAATACCTGGTTTTCTTCCCAGTAGCTTTGTACTTTTGACTCTATATCTTGCGGGTTATATTGCTCTTGCATCTATGGTTCCAGACTTCTTGCAAACTAATAAAAAATTGCCGTTAGGATACCCCAAATAAAACACTATTCACAGCGTCAAAAACATGCTTTTATTAAATTGTAACTTTCAGTGCAGGTTAACCTGCCTTTTTATAGTGTGGTTAGCTAAAGGCATAAGTTACAGACTGATTTAACAGCAATTTTGAAGGAGTAAAAAATGACTGATTACAAAACATGGCTTAGCAGTTTTACCCATTGGATAAAAGATGTGAAAGAGCATGGTTTAAAAGATGTGGTTTCTGGGTTTGTTGAATCTGAGCAGGCGCTTAAAGATTTAAGTCAAGAAAGATATGAGCTCTACAAAAGTTATTTAAAGAATGATATTGAACATATAGTAGAGAACGAATCACACTATAATTCGCTTGCATGGCAAGAGCTTAAAGAGTCTCTTTGGTTTGAACTGTCGCACATAGAAGATAAAACTCAACTTGAGTGGCAATCTCTTAGCCAAGATTTTAAGCACAATGGTGTGTATCACGCAGGCGAATGGATAGCCATGGGCACATTAGTATGTAAGAATTGCACCCATAGTTACGATGTTTATCACGCTACACAAATTACACCGTGTATTGAATGTGATGGAATCTATTTTAGTCGTAAGGCACTGCACCCTTAAATATAAGTATTAAGTGGCTGCGGGCCACTTAATACGCCCAAAGGCCAGCGAATATGCTGGTAAAAAAAGAAGTTAGAATGACGAAAAAATTGCTGCCACTATCTGTTTCAAAACTCGCACCGAGTATTTCTACTAATCACGTAAACACGTGTATGAACAATCCATACCCAGAGCAACTTACGTTTATAGGCCAACAACGCGCCCAAAGTGCTTTAGATTTTTCATTAGGGATGGAACTGCCGGGTTACAACGTTTATGTAATGGGCGAGGCCGCTCACGGGCGCTTTACGCTTGTTAAAGATAAACTTAAACAACACGCAAAAGACAGCTCAACGCCAAACGAATGGTTATACGTAAACAATTACGATGACCACAGAGAACCTATTGCGCTGTTTATGCAACCAGGTCAAAGCAAGCAACTTAGTGACGATATAGATTCATTTTTAGATGAAGTACTCGACACCTTTCCTGCGGCATTTGATAACCCAGCGTATCAGCGTAAGAAAAAATCAATCGATCGTGAATTTAACGATGCCTACGACAGTGCTATTACCGCAGTAGAAATTGCGGCGTTTGAGCAAAGCGTTGCATTAGTTGAAGAAAAAAATTCAGTAGGGTTTGCACCACTTGTAGATGGTAAACAATTGAGCGACAGCGAATTTGGCGAACTTGAAGAAACGTTACGTGAAGAGTTTTTTGAAAAAATTGAAAAGCTAGAAGATGCATTAATAGAAGCGTTAATAGAGCTGCCACGTTGGAAACGCGAATCAAAAGAAAAACAACGCAATCTTAAAAAGTCGACTGCAGAGCAAGCCACTAAACCACTTTTAAAAGACTTAGAACATAAATATGCCACGCATATTGGTGTACTGCGCTATTTAAAAGATATACGCGTTGAAATTATAGACGCGGTACTTGAATGGCTAGATGACGAAGATGAAAGTGAAGAAAGCAAAGAAGACTTTGATCGCAAAGGCATGCTTACCGACTTTTTTGCACCTAACATTTTAGTTGAGTTTAAAGAGGACGACGCAGCACCGGTTGTGTACGAGCCTAATCCAACGTTTGGCAATATATTTGGCAAAATTGAGTACTCAACATCGCAAGGCTCTTTAATTACCTGTTATCGCTCAATTCAGGCTGGTGCATTGCATCGTGCTAATGGCGGCTATTTAATTATGGACGCTGAAAAAATCATGGCAAACCCACAAGTGTGGGATGGTTTAAAACTCGCGTTAAAAACACATCAAATTAAAAACGACTTACCGTATCAAGACAGCACAGTAGGGACGAGCTTTACACTTCGCCCGCAGCTTATACCGCTTGATGTTAAAATTATTTTATTAGGTTCGCGCGAGTTGTACTACACCATAGGTGAGTACGATGAAGAATTTGCAGAGCTATTTAGAGTATTAGCTGACTTTGATTACTACTTGCCAAGTAGCGATAAATTGCAATACCAGTTTATTACTAAAGTAACCGAGTATTGCGAGCAAACATTAAAGTGCACTGCAACGCAGGCTGCTATGGTGCGTTTACTTAAATTTAGTTACCGCCAAGCTGAGCATCAAAATAAATTATCAGCGCGTTTTGCTGATGTACTTGAACTTATTGCAGAGGCCAGTTACTACGCAAAACAAGACAAATTAGCCGTTATTGACGCGCACCATATTGACGAAGCCATTGAAGGCAAGCAATACCGTACCGGCCAAATTAGCGAAAATATGCTCAGTGATATAAAAGAAGGTCACACACTTATTGCAACCGACGGCCAAGCCATTGGTAAAGTAAATGGCTTAACCGTATTACACATTGGCGATACCTCATTTGGTACCCCTGCGCGTATTACGGCAACGGTTTATGCTGGCGCTGATGGCGTAATAGATGTTGAACGCGAAGCTGAGCTTGGCAAAGCAATTCACTCAAAAGGGGTAATGCTACTTACCGGTTATTTAGGTAATAAATATGCGCAGCACTTTAGCTTAACGCTTAGCGCTAATATTGCCATTGAGCAAAGCTATGGTTACATAGATGGCGATAGCGCATCTTTAGCAGAGTTGTGTGCGCTTATTTCGTCTATTACTAGCCTACCTATTAGCCAATCAATTGCGCTTACAGGCTCTATAAACCAACATGGTGATGTACAAGCCATTGGTGGCGTAAACGAAAAAATAGAAGGCTTTTTTAAACTGTGTAAAATGCGTGGTTTAACAGGTTCGCAAGGCGTTATCATTCCTAAATCAAACCAAGTTAACTTAGTGCTTGATGACGAAATACTTAATGCGGTTGAAGCGGGTAAATTCAATATTTACGCAGTTGAAACCGTAGACCAAGCGCTTAACTTGTTAATGGGTATAGAAGCTGGCGATATTATTGATGACCAGTATCCAGAAAACTCAGTAAACGGTATTGCACTTGCTCGCCTCAAAGAGATTGCCGACATAGTAAACGGCGATGATGACGAAAAAGACGAAGATGACGAAAAAGACGAAGAGCTAGACAGCGAAAAAGGTTAATGATGATTAATATAATTTTGGCGGTAGTTATCGCCATTTTTTGTTTTTTAATATTTCAAAATAGTAAAAAAGCAAAACAACAAGCAGGCATAAATGCACAAATAGGTGCAGACTATTTAGCCGCTAACGCAAAGGTAGAAGGCGTAGTAGAAACGACTTCTGGCTTGCAGTATAAAGTAATCCATAAAAGCGAAAACGAAAACACACCAACCCCAAAAAGTATGGTTAACGTGCATTACCACGGCACACTAATCGACGGCACTGTGTTTGACAGTTCAGTAGAGCGTAAAACACCGATTAGCTTTGGTTTACACCAAGTTATTAAAGGTTGGACTGAGGGCTTACAACTGATGAGCCCCGGCGATAAATACACGCTATATGTACCGCACCAATTAGCGTACGGCGAAAAACGTGTAGGGAGTATTCCTCCTGCCTCAGTACTTATATTTGAAGTAGAGTTACTGGCAATTGAGTCTTAGTGATCAAATAACAAGGAAGTAAATTATGAATAAAGACGAATTACTTAAAATAGCCAAGGGTGATATTAACTTTACCTTTCAATCTATTATTTATGCATTAGCGCTGTGCTTACTCGTTGCAGCTGTTTTTTTACTAGAGATGAGCGTTAACCTACAAATGGGTTTAATAGTTTGTATTATTGGTGTGTTTGGAATGACTATTTATAATAATTTAAATACTCGCCTAAATGCGGCGCTTGCACTTATTGCGCTCTCACAAGATAACCAAAGCACTAAGTAAGCAACGAGTTAGTTTAATAAATTGGTATAAGCCCTACTTTAATAAAGTGGGGCTTTTTGCTTTTAGCTAACATGAAAATTTACTCAAGAATTTTAATGCGAGGTCGATACCTATAAAAGAGACAAAGCTATTTTAGGGATAAAATAATGAAGATTTCACCGACTCCCATTGCATACCAAGTACACAGCTCAAATGCTCAAACTTTAGCGCAATCAGATAAACTACCTGTTGAAAAAGCGAGTGAAGAAAAGAGCGAGGAAGAAAATGAGGAAGAGCCAAAATATGTGTTATCAAAGTTTCTAGATACCAAAGCGCAAGAATATAGTGAAGATAACGCTACGTTTGGCAATCAATATAAAAACCTAGAAAAAGTATACAAGCACTTCGCTGGGCGAGTTATTACGCTGCAAGAGCAAATTAATAAACTTAAACAAAGCCCCGTACAACGTAGTTTAACTATAAACACTTCTGCAAGTGAGCCGAATAAAAGTGATGCGAGTTTAACTTTTGATGCAGAGCACCTAGGTGCAAAAAAATATAAAAACACGCAACAGCAAGAACAAATAGATATGTTAGAGCTGCAATTAGGGGAGTTAAAGTCAGAGCAAGCAGCAATAAAACAACAAATGGTTGAGCTGGTTATTAGTGAAATGAAGAGACGGGGCGACGACTATACTATTTAGCGCCACCAACATGCTGGTGGGCTAGCTTTTAAACTCAATTTTACCCACTTCAAGTTTAAACTTACCTTCTTGCTTGCCTGCAATCATAAAGCCTAGCTGTTTTATGTCGTCAAAATCAATAATCGGTTGTTGCTCAAGCACGCGACCGCGATACGTTAAAGTAAAATCACTCGGAGCGAAGTTTATATCTACCCATTCATTTTTTACTGTTTTAAATGAGTGGGTGTACGCTGCGCCATCAAGGTAATTGGTAGTTCTGAGTCTAAGCTGATAGGTTTGTCCATCCCCTTTAACGCGCAGTGCTATAGCTTTAGTATTTTGGCTTTGTGTATTTAGCTCTGTACGTATTGATGCAAAACCGCCGTTATTATCAAGCGAAACATTGCCTGTAAAAAGCAAGCTTTCTTGAGTTTGTGTTACTTCGCTATTAGATACACCGCCCATTACTGAGTCGTTAACAACGTACCAGCGCTGGTTTGCATTCGCTTGTGCACTTACAACTAATAAATTAAATACAAAAAGTGATGATAGTTGCTTTGTTGTCATACGTGTTTCCTAATTGGCATTAAGTAAGTGGAGTACTTATAACTAATACGCTTTAATAATGTATTTGTTCACTAATTTAAAACTAATTATTTTTACGAGCCCACTTATCCATTATTTTATTAAATAATATTTCATCATCAGTTTGCTCACCAGGGCAGGTCTGCGCGCTACCTTGAGGCATGCCATTACTACCAAATACGGTTGAAGTATCAATTAAATAGCATTTACCGTTAAATTTTTCTAATCGTCGTGTGCCTATTGTATTTTGGCTAAGAACTTCTGAATTATCAGATTTTACTGGTGTTTTAATTGTGGGCTTATTGTTTATTTCTTCATTTTCAGAGCTTTTATCTTCACCAAAGGAGACCATTTTTTTATGAGTCATATTATTTACAGGGGTGCCAAATAGCGGCGCGTATGGATTTAGCTTTTTAAATGTTTGAGAGGCTTTTGTTGGAGGCTCTGAAGGCACAGCTGACTGGGGTTCAGTAGGTTTAACAGAGTCATTTTTACGCTCTGTTTGTGCCTTTGGTAACGTGATGGTTTTGGCTTGCGTTTTTTTAGTTACCCTTACTTTGGCTTTTGTAGAATCTTTTTTTATAGGTGTAGTGTTAGAGGTCACTGAATTTGGTGCATCAGTTTTAGTGTTTACAGTTTTTATATCAGGCGCATTGGTTGTTGTAACAACTGAGCTTGGCTTAGGTAGGCTTGCTAAATTAACCGTAACATAGGCCTGTATTATTGCGTTTTTTTCCTGCTTTGGCGGCGCAACTCTAATAGATTGCGAAAACAAAAAGTACAACACAATAGCGTGTATACACAACGAGATAATCCACGGCCATGCATTCCCTTTATTCACATCAAACCCTCAACTTAATAGTGCTGTTAAGAGTCAATAAAATACATTTAGTTCACCTAAAGTTAATGTGTTTTACTTTGTGGCTTTATTGCAGATACAACAAAACTATTTTGCAGTTTTTGTTGTTTTTGCATGTGCTTGGTTACGTTATTATGAGCGCAATCAAACTTAGGAGGCATTATGACATTACTTTTTGAACCAATAGAACTTGCAGGTAAAACATTAAAAAACCGTATTGTTATGCCCCCAATGACTCGCTCGCGTTCAACACAGCCTGGCGATATAGCTAACGACTTAATGGCAACATATTACGCACAGCGCGCAAGTGCCGGACTAATTGTAAGCGAAGGCACACAAATTAGTGAGCTTGGTAAAGGTTACGCTTGGACTCCGGGTATTTATTCAAATGAGCAAGTTGCAGGCTGGAGTAAAGTAACAAGCGCAGTACATAGCGCTGGTGGAGTGATGTTTGCTCAGCTTTGGCATGTTGGCCGTGTAACTCATAGTGACAACACCGGTGGCGTGCAGCCTATTTCTGCATCGGCCATTGCTGCAAAAGACGTAAAAGTATTTGTAGATACAAACGGCGCACCGGGGTTTGTAGACACCCAACTCCCACGCGAAATGAGCAAACAAGATATTACGCATGTCATAGGTGAATTTCGCCAAGCTGCTAAAAATGCAGTTAATGCAGGGTTTGATGGCATAGAGCTTCATGCTGCAAATGGTTACCTTATTAATCAATTTTTAGACTCAGAGTCAAATGCTCGCACCGATGAATATGGTGGCAGTGTGCAAAACCGAATACGCTTTTTAATTGAAGTGGTAAATGCTGTTAGCGACGAAATTGGTAGCAGCAAAGTAGGCGTAAGACTTGCCCCGTTAACAACTCTTAATGGCACAGTAGACGAAAACCCTGAGGAAACTTACTTAGCGGTTTCTGAGGCATTAAATAAAGCCGGTGTAGGTTACATGCATATAGCCGAAGCCGATTGGGATGACGCACCTTTAATGAGTGTTGAATTTAAAAAATCGATTCGCAAAGCCTACAGTGGAGTATTAATTTACGCAGGTAAGTACACCAAAGAGCGCGCAGACAAAGCACTTAGCGAAGGCTGGGCCGACATGATTGGCTTTGGTCGCCCGTTTGTATCAAACCCAGACTTACCAGCACGCTTAAAGCAAGGCAAGCCACTTAACAGCCACAACCCCGACACTTTGTTTGGTGGCGCAGAACAAGGCTACACCGATTATCCAACGGTATAATTGCTAGTAAGTAATTAACATTGAGTAAAAACATGAAGGGCTGCATTTTATGCAGCCCTTTTTTGTGCATTGATTCTAATAGCTTTACCTTGAGCAAAAAATAAAAAACGCGTAAGTTAACCGGGTTACCTATTTTAATAACAAGAAAATAAATGAAAGCCACAGAAATAGAACAATTAGAATTATCAAATTCTGAAACCCGAGAAGTTATTACACCCTACGCTTTTAAAATTGACAGCGCTTTACTGGGCTTGCCTTTAGCTACGCCAATTCGGCGTGCACTAGCGATTATTATTGATGTTGCACTGATATTTTTAGCGGCCAAGCTTAGCGCTGCTTTAATAGCGTTTGTTGCTGCAATGGCTTTTTATAAAGGTACGGCACAGCAATACCTTCCAAAAATGTCGAATGTGTGGCGAAGAATCTTAAAAATAACGGCAGCAAGTATTTTATTTGTAAGCGCACTTACTGTGCTTTCAATTGGCATTGATTACCTAGAAGACGATAAGGCTGATCAAGGTTTAGCTGTTCAGGGCGTAAAAATACAAGATGAAATGCAGCTTACCGCCACAGAAAAACAACGGGTAAATACTTATTTAGTGCAAACAGCTGATGAAAGCTGTGAGCAACCTTGCCAACAAAACGCGTTTGATAATTTAATTGGGCAAGTTCCCAAATTAGCAGAAATGGACGACCTACAAAGCCCACAACTTGCTACCGTACTTTTACAACTATTAGTGCTCAGTGAAAATAACGAAATAAAGCCTGCACAGTTAATAGAAGAAAAACCGGCACAGTTAATAGAAGAAAAACCTGCACAAACAAGCACAAATAGTATTTTGCAGTGGAGCAAAGGCATTATTCAAGACTTAGGCTTAGGTTTTGGCTGGGCTGCTGTTTACTTTACGTTGTTCTCGTTACTTTGGCGCGGCCAAACACCGGGTAAAAAGGTTTGTAATATCCGTGTGGTTGCCCTAAGCGGTGAGCCATTAGGTTTATTAGATTGTTTTGGTCGCTACGGCGG
>NZ_AUTL01000025.1:0-550 GCF_000498015.1 Pseudoalteromonas sp. TAE79 | reverse complement strand
AATGCCAGCGGTCGGGACGATGCAAAAGGCATTATCGCGGACCCGGGTACCGCGGAAGGTTGCCGGACCATCATCGAACAGCTGCCCGAGGTGGATGTTCTGGTCAACAACCTGGGTATTTATGGCGGCGTTCCATTCTTCGATATCGACGATGCTGCCTGGGAAGAGATTTTCCAGGTCAACGTGATGAGCGGTGTTCGACTTGCCCGGCATTACGCAACTGGCATGAAGGCTCGGGGCTGGGGGCGTATCCAGTTCATCTCTAGTGAATCGGCGTTGAATATTCCATCGGAGATGGTGCACTACGGGGTGAGCAAGGCGGCGCTTCAAGGTGTATCCCGGGGTCTCGCCAAGGTTCTTGCCGGAACCGGTGTGACCGTGAACAGCATCCTTCCCGGTCCGACCCGTACTGAAGGAGCCAAAGCCATGATGGCTGACCTGGCGGCTGAGCGGGGAGTCTCCCCGGAAGCAATGGAAACCCTGTTCCTGGACGAAAACCGGCCTTCCACGCTGCTCCGACGTTTTGCCGAACCGGAAGAGGTCGCCAGCC
>NZ_AUTL01000024.1:0-15341 GCF_000498015.1 Pseudoalteromonas sp. TAE79 | reverse complement strand
TATTAATTTTTTAGGATACATATTATGTCTAATACAACTACTGGTTCAGTAAAATGGTTTAACGAAGCAAAAGGTTTTGGTTTTATCGAGCAAGAATCTGGCGCAGACGTGTTCGCACATTTCAGCGCAATCTCTGGCGACGGTTTTAAAACTTTAGCTGAAGGCCAGCGTGTACAGTTTACTGTTACTCAAGGTCAAAAAGGCCCACAAGCCGAGAACATTGTTAGCATCTAACTGCTACACAATTTAATGGGTTAGCAATAGCCCATTAATATACTTATCTATATAGTTTTTAGTAAAATATCGTCAAAATCCCCTTCTATACATATTTTCCAAGCGCCATCTCATTTGCATCCGCAACTCATTAATTAGTGCATTTTTAAACACATTTACTACTATCTCTCTTGAGCGAAAGCTTTGTATTGCCTACAATAGCGCATACTTCATTCAATATAGAATATGACCATGAACGACACTACCGCAAAACCTGCTTTACCAGATCGCCTTTCTATTAACCCACGCAGCCCACATCATGTGGAAGAAGTTTTTGAACACGATATTGGTATCACGTTCAACGGCAAAGAGCGTTTTGATGTTGAAGAGTACTGCATCAGCGAAGGTTGGATAAAGTTTGCATCTCCAAAAGGCCTTGATCGTCGCGGACAACCGCTTTTACTTACAAGAAAAGGCACTGTTGAAGCCTTTTATAAGTAAGCTAAATATATTACTTATAAAATTAACTGAGTAAAAATTATTAAAATACCCAATATTTCTAGGTAAATTACTTAGTAAATATGGGTATTTATTTACCCATTAACATCAAATTTAATACCGACTCATTTAATAAAGTATTATTTCCGTTTACTATTAGTCTTTTTTGCCTTTATTAGCTATTGCTTTAAGTGCAGAAATATTTGCATTTTCTCCCTCAGCTTCTTTCAAACAGCGGCGCCTCTGTGCAAAATTATCAAACTCTAACTTTGCTTTATCGTCGGCCGCTTTTTTAGAGATTGTCCCTGCACCGCTTAAAACTTCACGATCATTAAAGCTCAAAAACTGATCCAGCTTATCAGCCCAATCTTGTAAGAATACTTGCTTGCGTCGTAGCGCTTGATCTTCTGCAAAATCAAGCCACATATTCACAATTCGATTCAGTTCTTTAATTTCATCTTCCCACAAATAATTTTTAGCGACGGTGACGTCTGTTTTACGTACTTCATCACCTTTATAACTGGTTAAGCCCATATCTGGCTTATTAGCATTTACACGAGTGGAAATAAGCTCAGCAGCCGTCATCTGCGTACAGGCATAGTGCAGCTTGTTCTGTATAGTTTGAAAGAAGAGATTAGTCTCTTGATTAGAGGGCTCATAGTCGGCAGCCATTGTAAAAATTTCTTTAGCCCGCAAATATACACGTCGCTCACTAGCTCGAATGTCGCGAATGCGTTCGAGCATCTCATCAAAGTAGTCAGGAACGGCAGATTGTCCCACGGGAGGGTTTTTCAAACGCTCATCATCCATGGCAAATCCTTTAACTAAATACTCTTTTAATATCCTAGTTGCCCATTGTCTAAATTGTGTACCTCGTTGTGAGCGAACCCTGTAGCCTACGGCTAAAATCGCATCAATATTATAGTGGTCGATTTCGCGAGATACCTGGCGAGTACCTTCTAACCGAACTATCCGGAATTTCCGGATAGTTGCGTTTTGTACAAGCTCACTTTCCTTGTATATATTGATCAGGTGCTCATTTATAGTACGAACATCTTTATCGTAAAGTTCTGCCATTACCGCTTGAGATAGCCATAAGGTATCTGACTCAAAGCGACATTCAACACGCGTCTGACCATCTGCGCTAGTAAAAAGAACAAACTCTCCTTGTGGAGCTTGAGGGATATACTCTGTCATTCAATTCACCTTCTACATAATTAATATAACTAGTCTTCTCACGCCACGACGGTTTCGGACACTTTTTTAAACTCACCGTTGAGTTATACACCAACAAATACGCCACGATTATTAGGTGTTTTTTACCATATAGGACTCAAATTTTTGTACAGCTCTAAATTACCCTGAATCTCACCCCAATGCGAAATATCAGGTAAACGTTCTGCTTGAATTAGTTTAAAGTTGAAGTGCTCTTCATAAGGCTTTGTAATAGTATTAGGTAAAAGAACTGGCGCACCAGAAAACTCAAACACCCAGTATTTTTCGAGAGCATCACTATCTTTTCCTGTTATTTCCTTATCAATGTCGCGCCTAGGTAATAGCTTTACGCTTGCCACTGAATATAAATACTTTCCTAATTGCTCTGTATCTTGAGTGCTGTCGCGCACAGTGAGTACAAGGTAACGTATTTCACGCATAATATTTCTGTGAACATTTTGACGATTAGTCGCAATAAGCCTTGTATGATAACCCTTTAAACTACCTATTTTGGCTTTTTCCAAATACGTTTGATCACGATCTAGCTCATTTACTGGTGCCACAAATGTCAAACCAGTATGTCTAGTCACATTTACGCCAAAAGGGGCAATACGAGCAGCATCTTCAACAAAATGATAATCATATGACGAAGATTGTTTGTATTCCAAAGCCTTGCGCGTTTTACCTAGTTTTTGAGCTAAATATTCTTTTATCCAATAATTAGTGGAATCTTCACTCCCCTCACTTGGCAATAATGGAAATGCGCCAATACCAATTTCATTAATAGCTTCGGCATAAGGGTTTTGTTCAGATTTTTGCTCTGGAAAAAAGCCAGGGAATAAAGCAAATGCCCCAAGAACAGGACGACTTTTTAATGGTAATTCATATTCAATATGCTGTTGGTGAATAATCGCATCACGGTATCTATGCATCTGATTTATAGCATCTTCAGGTACGGCATCTTTACCACCAAACTGTGTGGTATCTATACGATACTTTGCATCAAATAAAATAAAGAAAGCTTCTCCATTTTCCAAAGTAACACGAAGCACAATGTCCGGACGGTGGTTTGCAAGCCAAGTTCGATTAGCTGAGCCTTTAGGTGTAAATGAAGGCTCATGCGCCAGCTCAATCTGCATACCATCACTTTCGTGTTTGTATTCAAAAGCAGCAGCCATCTCATCCTTAGGAAATTGCTTCTCAAACTGCACTTGTTTAAGATGGCTTAGTGTGTTTTTTTGTGGTTTAAAGCCCAAAGATTCAATAATCGACTTCACCTCTAAAAAACACCAAATCTCATAAATTTCAGCAACAGACTTCATCGATAAACGACTTTCTCCAAAGCTTCCATTTAAGTAGTATTTCAATTGCTGCCAAACTTTATAAACTTTTGAATAACCAGCTGCTTCTTGCAGCACTTTAGACTCGGTATATTGCCCTTTATAATCACCCACCTCATGCCATAGCGCGTGTTTTGTATACTGAGCAACTTGGGTACGCCACGCGTCTAACTCTCTAATAAATGAACTAGATACTTTTGAATCTTTATCTGCTTTTATTTCTAATAGTATCTGAGATAAGTTCGCTTTAGTTTTCGCAAGCACCATTTTAATAAAGCGGTTTTCTGGGGTATCAATATTCAAGCGCTGCTTTTTAATAGTAATTCGAGATGAACGTTTTGATGCTATTAACTCTTTTGCTTTTTGCTCCTGCTTAGCCCCTAACCTTTTATTTACTCTCTCTAAACTCTGCTCAAAAGTATAAGACTGCAACCGATTATGCGCAGCGTTTAATACTCTTTTTACACCTTGATTAAACTCGTCAACTAAGCGCTCAAATTGCGCTAACCAAAAGAGTTCAAATCTCTCTGGTTGCCTAGTTGATTTGCCTTGAGTATGCGTTGTTTTTCCACTAATACTGTACCGCCACAGCGGATAAACACGATCAATTTCATGGTTCATAATGCTCAAATCTTGAGCTTGTATCATTTTAGTGGCAAAGACTGTAAAAGCGACGGGTACAGATTGCCAAATCCCATTAACACTGTATTTAATTTCAAAATGACATAACCCAACATCATTGCCAAAATTAATCACAGCATTTAACGATTTTCGTTTAGGATGAGCAAAAAAGCTTCGATCTAGCAAAGCATATTTGTGATTAACCGAAAAAGAGTCTTTATCAACATGGTCATTAAATTCAATTTCAAATCTATATTGGCGGTTTTCAAAAAAGAACGGTTGAATATGTGGCGGCCCCTCACTATCAAAGCTAGGCAACATTGGCTGAGAGCCAACCCAAACAAGCATTTCGTCATATTTTGGCAGCTCAACAGAGCGCGACAAATATGTCCGTTTTAATTTATTCCGAGGAGAATCTAAGCAATCAGTAGATACATGAATATCAAAGTCATCATATTCATAGCTTAACAATTCGATATTTTTAGCCATGGTCCATTACCGCCAAAGTTTAAAAAGTGCCGTTTATTTAAGGCCAAAAAGAGGTAAAGCCACGCACAAGTTGATCATTCATCCAACTTAGTTTTTTCTTAGAGCGACAATCCACAGTAATTGTTTCACCTTCTGGGTCTAGCTTTTCACGGTACAAATCTGGACGACCGTTTTCCCAAGCCCCAGCCAACTGTTCTTCTAATACTTTTAATAGTGTTTCTAAAATATTATGCTGGTTCTGCCCTACTAATTTATCCTCATCACCTTCAATGCGTGGAAGCACTTTGCACATCATAAAGTCATCCCAAACAGCTTTAAGAGTTAGGTCATCTTGTGGCTGGCTACTCGCAACAGCAAGTAGTAATTCATTAAGAGCGCGGAAGGCCAATTCAAACGGCGTGTTTTTTAGCACCGCATTCACCGCCGATAAAAACGCTACAGTTTTAGTGCCATCAACATCAAAGGTATTGGCTAAATCCGTTTTACTGGCGTTTGACCAAATAGGGTAACTAAGGCGTTTATTACGGTTAGTCGGGGTAAAAAAGTCTGCATAGTCGTTAGGGAAAAATTCACCAAAATCAAAGCTAAGCGCACGGTCAATCACCTTTCGTGAAAAGCCATGAGTAGTTTCATCCATGTTCACTGTACCAGCCACCAGCAAATTAAACGGAATACCTAAACCATATTGGCAAATAAGCGCCCAAAGCTCGTTGTACTTACCATCCTCAGCGCTACCAAAGCCCAGCGCTTCGCGTAGCTTTTCTTTATTGGCGACTGCTTTAATGGTAGCGGGTTTTAATAGCGCATCACTACTGTACGAAAAGCTGTCACCCGTCCAAGTCCATTCACGAGTTTCAAGTACCGACAAATAATCGGCAAAATACTGCTCAACGGGCGCAAGGTTCATTTCATCCAAGCACAGCCAGTAAGGTAATACCTGTTCAAGCACATCACGCTCGCCCGCTACTACTAAGTGCTCGCCTAGCTCGTCACTATCTCGCACTTCCACGTTTAATCCGCTATCAGCAATTGCACGCCATGCTTTAGCTATAAAATCTAATACATCAGTCGTGATATATTCAGCGCTGCCATCTTGAGTGAGCCGCGAAATATACCCCAATAAGTCACTTGGTTCATGCCAATCTGGACGCACTGAGGTTAAACAATAAGTTTCTGAAAACTGCTTAGAGGTTTTTGCTTGCTCACGCACAAAACGGGTTTTACCTGTGCCTGAAATACCAGCGAGAAGGAGGAAGGGTTTGGAAAGAACACTGCTGTCTAACCGATTAATTAAAAGAGTTTTTATTTTATTTTCTGCACGAATTTTTGGTGAAAAAGATAAAGCCAAATGCTCTATTTTTTCTATCGTCGTGTTTAAAGATATAGGGCTTAAATCAATTACGTTATCATCATACTCAGAAGATTTTTTCTCAGTAGCCCAATCAATTATTTTGGAAAAGGTTGTAAAGCATGGCTTAGTTTGAACGGTAATCATTGAGTTAAGAGCTAAATCAGAGAAATGCTTAGAGCCGTTATCTCGCCACTCTTTTTCAACATAACGAGTCATAGAGCTAAATTCATTTAAATTCGAGCTAATATCTTTTAATCCGCTTAAAACTGACTCCAAAGATAACGTAAACTCTTTAACGCTTCCACGCTGACCGCTATTTCTGAAATTTACAAAGCCGCCTGAACTTCCGAGACCACAAGGAAACTTAGACTGGCCCGAAACTAAATCAAAGTAAGTATTTAAATCTGTCATTTTGCCTATTCCGTTAGTAAGCATATTTTAGTCGCAAGTGCGTTAATCACATTGACTGTAACACTATTACCGAACTGTTTATATGCTTGAACTTTTGAAGCACTTGGCTCAAATTCATCAGGAAAACCTTGCAAACGGGCGGCCTCTCTGGGGCTAATCTTTCTAGGGTTTTTACCATCTTGAAAGATAAGAACCTCACTACCATCTTTATAATATCTTGCAGAAATAGTATTCGTATACGGAGATTCTTCAGTTACTAATCCATAACCAAACCCTTTTCCATTTAACTTGTTTTGAATTTTCCTTCGTTGATGCCCCTCCCATAATCTATCCGAAATGGTTAATTTAGGATCTGGATTTTTCTCTAATTTATCACCTACTTTAACCTCACGGACTAGTGGTTTTGGATATTCAAACTTATCAATCACGCCATCACGCCATAATACAATATATATTCGCTGCCTATTCTGTGGTATCCCAAAGTCCACTGATTTTAGAACCATTTCTTTAGCTAATGTTTGAATTTCCTTTGTAGAGCCATGCTCGATAACACTTTTCGGAATATTACAGCTATACCCAATCTTAGTTAGCGTTTTTAAAATCACTTTGAGCGTGTAACCTTTATCATGGCTAATTAACCCTTTCACATTTTCCAGCAGCGCAAACTTAGGTTTTTTCATTTCTAGAATGTTGGCTATGTCATGGAATAAAGTACCTCGAGTATCTTCAATCCCTAGTTTAAGGCCTGCGTGTGAAAATGGTTGGCATGGGAAACCAGCCAAAAGAACATCGTGTTCAGGGATTTCATTTGCCGGTATTTTTGTTATGTCGCCAAACGGTACCTCACCATGATTATTTTTATAGGTTTGTTGTGCGTGCTTATCAAATTCGGAAGAAAATACACAAACACCACCACTTTGCTGGAAACCGAGCCTGACGCCACCGATACCAGCAAATAAGTCAATAAACCTAAATTTACTATCAAAATCTGGTTTTAACTTTAAAGAGTCAAATACATCACTAAAAAAAGCGTTTCTGGTTGTATGTAATCCGTTTTTTTGTAACAGATTAACTACCTCTTCTTTAAGTGTCTCTGGCTTACTTATTTCAGGATTACAGTAAAACTGACTGTCGGTGGCAATGGCGTGTAACCACTGATCAATTACAGCTTCAACGGCGCTCTCTTGCGGTACATGTTGAAGTGCTAAAGGTTTAATAAGCACTTCTGCTTGTAAAAGGACATTGCTTTTATTGTTCATTATTGACTACTACTATAAATTCTTGATGGATGACACTAGGGCGAAGCATGGTTTTTGTACTTTGCATTTCAACTAAATTATATTTGCCCAAGGTTTTTAGTGTTCTTGAAACATTACTAACTGCCCGCCCAGTAAGCGATGCCAGTTCAGTCACCGATTGTGGCTGTTGCTCAGTAATCACTTTTAACAATTGCTTGTTCTCTTTAGACAGCACACTAGCGACCGATTTAAGTGAGTCGAACCAAATATCAACGGAGTAATCGGGATCGGGCACTTGACCTTTAATGCCAATCACGCAACGAGACTGCTTAACGTTTTTCATTTACTTACTCGCACGGCTTGCTCAAATTATTTACTCACTAAGCTTAAGCGAGTGCATAAAACGGCGCTTAGCCAATCAGAAAACTGTATGCTTATACATGTATTACGCATATTATCAATTACTGATAATAGCGCAAGGGCACTTTCTTTTTTATAAGCTTAAGATATTGATATATATGATTTATTTTTTATTCTTTCAGCTATGGCACTATATATTTTTATGCATATAACCTGAGTAATAAATATGCCTTTATATTTTCATTAAAAGCAATGAGCTTTTTTCATATAAATAGTGATGAAGTTTCATTATGATTTTATAAAAAACATGGTTGAATAGCGCCATATTGTACAGATACACAAAAGCTTGTTATGAATAAACTCACTATTTTAGATGGATGGGACACGAACTTAAGCGCATGGGCGCACCGTTTACACAGCCACTATGGAGTGTGCACAAGCCCTAATAGAAGCTCCGCATTTTGTAACGCAGGCTCACCAAGGTTTTATAGATGCAGGCGCTGAAATAATTACCGTTAATAGTTATGCCTGTGTGCCCTTTCATTTAGGTGAAGCGCTATACCAAGCTCAAGGCGCAGCTCTTGCAAAGCAAGCTGCCGTTTTATCAAAAAAAGTTGCTCAAAACGCTAAACAAAATGTATTAGTAGCAGGTTCATTACCACCCGCATTGGCTCTTACCGCCCTGAACTATTTGAAAGCGAGCGCGCATTTACTATTTTAGATACGTTATATAAAGCGCAAGACGAGTATGTAGATTTATGGATTGGCGAAACCATATCGAGCATTGAAGAAGCGCACGTTATGGCAAACGTACTTAAAGGCTCAAACAAACCATTTTATTACGCATTTACCTTAAATGATGAAGTAAGCGAGCAAGCTAAACTTCGCTCTGGTGAACTGGTGAGTGACGCAGTAGCGGCTTTGCTTGAACAAAATGTTGCTGGTATTTTCTTTAATTGCTCAATTCCTGAGGTTATAGAGCAAGCCTTTAGCGATACCAACGCGGTATTAGCCAAGCAAAATAAAAGCGTTATTTTAGGCGCATTTGCTAACGGCTTTACACCTATTGCCAGTGACTATAAAGCCAATGAAGGCTCACAAGGTTACCGCGACTTACCTCCCACTGAGTATGTAGACTTTGCTAAACAATGGCATAGCCTAGGCGCAACAATTATAGGTGGTTGCTGTGGTATTGGTCCTGAATTCATAGCAGCGCTGGTAAAGTGAAAAAGCGATATTGAAGCGCTTTGATTTTAATGACTGCACTTAAGGATTAATAAACAATAAAGCCGACAAATGTCGGCTTTATTATCTTAACTTTTACTTACTCTTACGCCAACCAGCCCAAACATCGTCTTCAAGATCTGCTTTTTTGTTCTTTTTCTTGCCCGTGCCTTCGGGTTTTGCCATTGGCTTTTCGTTTTTAAGCGCCTGTGCGGCATCAACATTCGCTTGGTTCACTGCAAAGCCTGCCACTTGCTCGCGCTCAAGACGTAGTTTGTTTTTCTTCTCAATTATTTTAAAGTGATGTAAATCTTCATAATCAACTAATGAAAGCGCTAAACCCACTTCACCTGCACGGCCGCTGCGGCCAATACGGTGCATATAATCAGCAGGGCTGCGTGGTAGATTAAAGTTAATAACCACTGGCAGCTTTTCAATATCTAAACCACGTGCTGCAATATCAGTTGCTATTAGCACTTCAATTTCGCCTGCTTTAAACTTTTCTATTACGCGGGTACGTTCACTTTGGCCTTTATCGCCATGGAATACTTGTGCGTTCACGCCGCGTTTTTCAAGTTTGCTGGCTAAGTGCTCACAATCTTTTTTAGCGTTGACAAAAATAAGTGCTTGGCGCCATTGATGCGCTTTAATTAAGTGCGCTAAAACCGTGGTTTTCTCGCCTTTATTAACGCTAAATACACGCTGTACTAAAGTGCTTTCGTCTTTGCTTTGAACTTGTATTTCAACAGGGTCGTTTAATAAATCTTGTGTTAATAGCTTAACTTGCTCTGGGAAAGTTGCTGAAAATAACATAGTTTGTTTTTTAGCAGGCATTAACGCTAATAACTCAGCAAGCTCTTCGGTAAAGCCAAGGCTTAGCATACGGTCGGCTTCATCAAGCACGAGTGTATTTAGTTTATCGAGCTTAATAGCATTGCTTGAGATTAAATCGAGTAAGCGCCCTGGTGTTGCCACTATAATATCAGCGCCACCACGAAGTGCCTGCATTTGTGTATTAACCGATACACCACCAAACACAGCAATCGTTTTAATTGCGCCATTAAAGTTAGCAGAATACGATTTAACACTATCGGCTACCTGCACTGCCAGCTCGCGAGTAGGTACCAAAATAAGCCCTGTTACAAAGTTGCCTTTGCTCGCTGCTTTTTTAGCACCTTGCGCTAAAAATAGCGTTTGTAGCATAGGCAAAGCAAAGGTTGCTGTTTTACCTGAGCCGGTATTTGCCCCCGCAATTAAGTCACTCCCCGCCAAGATACTTGGAATTGCTTTTGCCTGAATCGGCGTAGGTTGCGAGTATTCAAGATCAGACAAACGAGCAATTAGCTCTGGAATAAGGCCAAGTTCGTTGAAATTACTAGGATTTGCGGCTGAGGTCATAAAAGGTGCGGGCTCATTGCTAAAAATAGCCTGTAATTTTAGCGTATTTAGCAACTATTAAGTAGAGGTTAGTGATTTAAATAATATTTAGCTACAGGTAATAAAAAGACGCTTGCGCGTCATTTTTATTTAACAGTAACTAAAAACCCTAGTTACGCTTATCTAGCTCTACCTGTAACCTAGCTTTTGTTTCTTTTAAGTAGTTTATATAAGGATATGAGTCATCTGCAATGGCTAATGCAGACTCCATCTGTTCAAGTGCTTGGCGAGTATCACCCTGCATTTCATAGCCATAAGATAAAGCTGAAAGCGCATCGACTGATTTTGGGTGGTTTTTTAAATTGTACTTAAACACCTCAATAGCACGGGTAAACTGCTTGCTGCCCGTTAGGTTATAACCGAGTGATCTAACAGCACGGTCTGGTGGAGATATCTGCTCGCCCCATTGTTGAGATAATGTTTTGTAATAACTATCAATAGAGGCTACATCGTCAGTTAAAGTACTTATAGGCATTTGTTTAGGTAAAAATAAGTTGTAGTAGGCATTAAATACGCCAGCAGCAGTGGTTAAGCCATGCGAGATGCCATCAAACGCATCATTAAAAAAGCGTAACCCTCGCGCTTTATGCGACTGCAGTGATTGTTGTAATTCATCATATCTTTCACGCATTATGCCGGCTTCTTCGCCAATATTGATGTACACGTAGTTATTCAGGTCTTTCGTTTTAGCTATAAATGATTTTGTGCTTTTTACCATTGCGCCATAGTTCCACCAAACTGCGGGGCTATAAGCAATATGCGCTTGAAATAGTTTTGGGTTTGCCTGCAACGCGTATAGCGCAAATACACCACCAGCTGAGGCTCCTGCGATAACTTTATAGTCATGCGTACGATAATTTTTATTAACGAGAGGAATAAGCTCTTGTTCAAAGAACGCTAAAAATTTTGCTGCGCCGCCCCCTTCACCGACAGGACCTTGCGGCTCTTTATTCACTGTAGGATAAAAATCTCTAAGTCGATTAGTGTTTTCAATAGCGACAATAATTACCTCTGGAGCACGATTATCATTTTGTAAACGCTCAATAACAACACTCGCAAGCGGTATATTACCCGCCCCATCTAAGCGATAAACAACTGGGTATACCTTATTTGGCTGAGCTTGGTAGCTTTTAGGCAATTGCACGACAACTGTGCGTTCTTCGTTTAAAACAACCGATTTAATAGTATGTGTGTACTGAGAGTAATCTGTACTTTGCTGTTTAGTGCCAGATTGTGCAAAGGCACTTTGTGAACTAAAAATAATACTAAAGCTAACAAAACAAATAATGGTTAATAAACGCATGACTAATCCCTTAGAGAATAATAAGTTACTTAAGCTAACAGAGTTTCAGGCACAAAAAAAGCGCCTTAAGCGCTTTTTTAACATTAATAAAAACCTATAACCTTTTGATTTTACTCAACTGTAACCGATTTTGCTAGGTTACGTGGTTGGTCAACATCAGTGCCTTTAATGACCGCTACATAGTACGACAGTAACTGTAGTGGAATTGTATATACAACAGGGGCAATTACGTCATCTACGTGGTTTACGTTGATTACACGCATTGTGTCGTCTGACTCAAAGTGTGAGTCTTTATCAGCGAATACATAGATAATACCGCCGCGCGCACGGACTTCTTCAACGTTTGATTTAAGCTTTTCAAGCAATTCATTGTTTGGTGCTACAACAATAATTGGCATGTCGGCATCAATAAGCGCTAATGGGCCGTGTTTAAGCTCACCTGCTGCGTAGGCTTCAGCGTGAATGTATGAAATCTCTTTAAGCTTAAGTGCGCCTTCCATCGCGATTGGGTATTGTGAGCCGCGCCCTAAAAACAGTGAATGGTGTTTATCAGCAAATTCTTCAGCAAGGTCTGCAATGCCATCAGCCAATAGTAGCGTCTCTTCTAATTTAGCAGGAAGTAATTTAATAGCGTTAACAATCGCGCTTTGATCTAGGCCTTTCTCTTGCGCAATAGACGCTGTAAGCATTAACAAACCAACAAGCTGTGTAGTAAATGCTTTAGTAGAGGCTACACCAATTTCAGCACCGGCTTTAGTCATAAAGGCAAGATCTGATTCTCGCACAAGCGATGAGCCAGGTACGTTACAAATAGTCATTGACCCCATATAGCCTTGCTCTTTAGCTAAACGCAGTGCAGCTAAAGTATCAGCCGTTTCGCCTGATTGTGAAATAGTTACTAGTAGGCTATTTTCGTGTACAAATGACTGACGGTAACGGAACTCAGAGGCAATTTCTACGTTACAGCTAACACCTGCATATTGCTCAAGCCAGTAACGAGCAACCATACCTGAGTGGTATGACGTACCACAGGCAATAATTTGTACGTGTTTTACGTCTTTAAATATTTGCTGTGCGCTATCGCCAAAAGCATCAATCGCTACGCGGTCATCGTTTAAACGTCCTTCAAGGGTGTTACGTACTGCAAGTGGCTGCTCATAAATTTCTTTTAGCATGTAGTGACGGTAATCACCTTTGCCTGATGCATCTTGTGTGATGTTTGATTCAACAACTTCACGCTCAACCGCGTTGCCAACTGCATCAAAAATTTCTACAGTGTCGCGAGTAATACGCGCTACATCACCTTCTTCTAAGAAGATAAAGCTGCGAGTCACTGGTAATAATGCAAGTTGATCAGAAGCAATAAAGTTTTCACCAAGGCCTAAACCAATAACTAACGGGCTACCTGAGCGAGCTACAATAATTTCGTTATCATTCGCTTTATCAAACACAACGGTACCAAATGCACCTTCAAACTGCTTAACAGCTGCTTGAACTGACGCTAATAAAGTGGTGTGCTGCTGACGTAACTGATGAATTAAATGCACCATGACTTCAGTGTCGGTGTCTGATAAAAACTCGTAACCGTCGCCTTTAAGTGCTGCACGCAAACTTGCGTGGTTTTCAATGATTCCGTTATGTACAAGTGCTAATTGATTGCTTGAAACATGTGGGTGAGCATTGGCTTCAGTTACACCACCATGAGTCGCCCAACGAGTGTGTGCAATACCGGTGTGGCCGCTAACACCAGCTTGTTCAAGTGCTGACTCTAAGTTTACAACCTTACCAACTGCTTTAACTGTATTAAGTGTATTGCCTTCAAGTAAAGCTACACCTGCTGAGTCATAACCGCGGTACTCAAGACGCTTAAGGCCTTCAACTAAGATTTTATTTACTGGACGTTCTGCAACAGCCCCAACGATTCCACACATAGTGTCTCCATTAATTTTTTAATTCTAGCAACTTACGTTTTAGTTGCTATTCCATAATTTCTGCGCAAATTAGTTTTACACCACACGCCTCTATGGCTGCACGTTTATCACTTGCTAAGCCACTGTCGGTTATTAATGTGGTTACTGTTTGCCACGGTAATTCTAAATTTGGTATTTTTCGGCCAATCTTTTCTGACTCAACCAGCACAATAACTTCGCGCGCCGCTTTAGCCATCACTTGGCTTAATCCAACAAGTTCATTAAACGTGGTTGTTCCACGCGCTACATCAATGCCATCAGCACCAATGAATAGCTGATCAAAATCATATGAGCATAGAACATTTTCGGCTACTTGCCCTTGAAACGATTCTGAATGCGGATCCCACGTGCCACCTGTCATCAAAAGTGTTGGCTCATTTTCAAGTGCTAATAAACGCGTTGCCACCTTAATCGCGTTAGTCATAACAACTAACCCCTGCTTGCTAGCCAACTCAGGGATCATTGCTGCAGTGGTGCGCCCACTGTCTATAATAATGCGATTATGATCTTTTATAAGCGATGCTGCCGCTTTGGCAATGGCCACTTTGCGCTTAGAATCAATCTCATCGCTAACAATCTCTTTAGGCAGAGCAATAGCACCGCCGTAACGGCGCAGCAATAAACCACTTTTTTCAAGCGAGGTTAAGTCTTTTCGAATGGTTACTTCTGATGTTTGAAACTGCTCAGCTAGCTTTTCAACAACTACTTCACCTAGTTCATTAACCTGAACCAGTATATTGTGACGACGCTGTTGTGTGTTTCGTTTAGTCATAAAGCTCGTGAATTAAGTTTCGTTTCGAAAGTTATGCGATTTTAAACGAAACAACCTAAATGGCAAGTGAACGAGCAAAAAAAACACAGTTTTATTCTAATAATAATAAAACTAAAAGTACGGTAAGCTATAACTAATTAAGTTATAAAGATAAATACAATGCAGTCATTTAACAGTATCAGTAAAGAATACTTAGCACAGCGAAAGCAAGCAGGTGAAACCTGCCGTTTATTTAATAAGAGCCCAAGTAAAGGCAACTTAAAACGTATCAAAGAGTTATTTTTAAAGTCGGGTGATGGTGTAATTATCGAATCAGGTTTTCATTGTGATTACGGTAATCAAATCGTTATTGGTGATCGTACTTTTATTAATATTAATTGCACACTTCTTGACTCGCCATTAGCCAATAACTCAATCACCATTGGTGATGACTGCTTAATAGGCCCGAACGTTCAGTTTTTAGCTGTATCACATGCTACTAATCCAGTAGAAAGGCTTAATAAAGAAAACTTTGCAGCACCTATCGCGTTAGGCAATAACGTATGGGTTGGCGCAGGTGTAATTATTTTAGCGGGTGTAAGTATTGGTGAAAATAGTATTGTGGGTGCGGGTGCTGTGGTTACTAAAAATGTAGTGCCTAATACTGTAGTAGCGGGTAACCCAGCTCGTGAAGTAAGAACACTGTAGATATTCTCGATGTGATTTTAGCGTCAGGAGTCACTACGCTCGCCCTACGTGATATGTGTTGATGTGAGTGTATATTAATTGCGCGCATTTACTTTTTTGCAGACGTAAAAAAGCCCGAATCGTTAGATTCGGGCTTTCTACAATTTGAAGCCTGGTAATGTCCTACTTTCACATAGCAAATGCTACACTATCATCGGCGCTGTTTCGTTTCA
>NZ_AUTL01000023.1:0-19416 GCF_000498015.1 Pseudoalteromonas sp. TAE79 | reverse complement strand
TATCGCTAGTTGCTTGTCCATAGCCGCCGCTTGGGTCAATAAACATATCGGCATCATCATTAAGATAATCAGTTGTATTGGCTTGCATAATTGCACGGTAAATATCTTTACCTTCTGCGGGCCAGTATAAATCCATAACCAAGGTGTAGTCAGACACCATTCCTGCATTTGCAAAGTCACCATTTGCTGGTGTGTTTAAATCAATAAGCAAGCCTTCTGTTGGAGCGTGGCGAGAAAACGCCATAACACCTGAAGGGCCATCACTTAAATCATCAATATTTAATTGAGTAGTGGTGCTATATTGTGTCTCCGCAGTGCCCCAATTTGTTTCATCTGGATCAAAGTAGCTAAGTACCGAAGGTCCAAAATCAGCTGCTAACGGGTTGTTAGTATCGTCAAAGTTCCATATGGTTACATTTGCTAAGTTGTTGCATGAATAAAGTTCGGTGTCAGTGTCAAGGTGTAGGCACTGACTTGTTCTAGCACGTGCATATTTATCAAGTAGCCACCAAGCTTCAGCTATTGGTTCTACGTTTGAGAATGTAACACTATTAAAAAATAAATCAGGATTCAAAGCTGCTCCTTTAAATAGTGCAACTTCGTAATTATTAGTGGGTTGTATATCTTCAGGTTTAAGTAAAAACCAATCTGGTTGACTTGCAAACATCGTTGTTAAGTCGCTTCCCGATACAGTTACTTTATAAATAGAGTTAAACCCTGGCGTATTTGATGGCTGTCTTTCTACGTAAAAAGCTTTATGGAAGTCTTCTTGAGTCAGTGTGCCGGGTGTCCAGCGCTTTTGTACTAGTTCAGGGTTAAGTAATGCTGCGCTAATTGTGCTTGAATGTTTTGCGGCTAAGGCGGTGATTTCGGCTAGCTGCGCATCAGTTGGATAGTTTTCAGAAATAGCGATTTCAGTTTCTGCATCGGGAGCATAACGCCCCATTATCTCATCTATAGCTAGTTTTGTTGCCTCATCGCGCTCATCAATTGTATCGGTTTCAATCGTTTTGTAATCAATAACTGGGGATGATTTATCAGCTAAATTAAAAGTAAGCGTTAAGTCAGTAATACCTTTAGCATAAAAGTCCGGTTGTAAAACAATAGCGCCGTTATCAAGGGTTGTGTAGCTTTCCCCACCGTGTGTATGGCCGCCAAGTACTAAGTCTATACTGGGTACGTTTGTTGCCCACGTCATCAATAACCAATCAGGATATAATATCAGTTAACGGGGGCAGGGCAAAGTTGAATAAAAAAATTCCCCCATAGACGCTATGGAGGAATTGTCTTAGGTTATATTGCTACATTTGAAATAAACAATAATTAAGAGACTTTCTCTTCTAAACCTTGTTTTTCCCATACTTTAGCTTTAAAAGTCATTAGTACTAAAACAACACCAACACCAATGCTAAATAATGCAATTTGTAAGTATAAGTTAGGAATTTCATCAACATTATTCGGATCGAAATTACCAGCAAGTAAACCTGCGATGATGTTACCGATTGAGTAAGTTAATACAAACACACCCATCATTTGGCCAGTGTAACGTTTAGGCGATAACTTACTTACAGCACTTAATGCTACAGGGCTTAAACAAAGCTCACCCACTGTATGTAAAAAGTACGTAGTAACAAGCCAGTAAGGCGCAACTTTTAAGCCTTCAGCTGCGTAATGAGCCGCCATAAACATAACTAAAAAGCCTGATGCCATGATAATTAAGCCAATTGCACATTTAACGCTGTAGCTAGGTGATACTAAGCTTTTAGATAAGTTAATCCAAAGCGCTGCAAAAAATGGCGATAAAGTAATAATAAACAGTGAGTTTAATGATTGAAACCACGTTGTAGGGATTTCAAAAGTACCAATAAGACGGTCAGTATAGTCGCGAGCAAATAAGTTTAATGATGAACCAGCTTGTTCAAAGCCAGACCAAAAACATGCAGATGCAATACATACTAAAAATAGTGCCCACATTCTTTGTTTTTCGGCATCTGTTAAATTACCTGTAAAGTAAATAACACCAAAATAAACAAAAAAGATAATAGTAAATACAATCGCTGTGTAACCTGCAACTACAGTTGGATTAATAACAATAGCGCCGGTCATTGCAGCCGTAGTAACTGCAGCAGCTGCAATTACAAATGCTGCAATACCGCCCCATGCACGTGAAGTACCTTTAGAGCCTAATGGATTAGCCGGTAAAGCACTGTGCTTTGGTAAGTTATTAAGTGTGAGTTTGTACTGCACTAAACCAATGGCCATACCTACAGCAGCCGCACCAAATGCCCAGTGCCAGCCTACGTTCTCCATAAAGTAACCACATACGTAGTAACCTATTAAAGAACCCATGTTAATACCCATGTAATAAATAGCGTAACCGCCATCACGACGCTCATCAGCATCGCTATATAATTGGCCTACCATTGCACTGATATTTGGTTTTAGTAAACCAGTACCTGTTGCTACAAATATTAAGCCAATAAAGAAAGAATAATCATGTGGAATAGCCAAAATAATATGGCCAATCATAATAGTTATGCCGCCATACCAAACTGCTTTTTGACCACCAAACAATCTATCAGCTAGCCAACCACCTGGTAAGCCTAAAAAGTATACTGCGCCTGTGTACAAACCATAGATTGCAGCAGCTGATGCAACAGTAAAGGCAAGGCCTTCTTCTTGTAAGCTTGCTGTCATGAATAATACGAGCATAGCTCGCATACCGTAATAACTCATTCGTTCCCACATTTCAGTGAAGAACAATGTCGAAAGTCCTTTAGGGTGGCCAAACCAACCACTATCTGGAGCTGAACTCATATTTACTTCCTAACTTTAAGAATTGTTGTAATGGCCTTATAATTTTTTGCTTTAGCTATCTTAGTATTTAGTCATACTAAAACGCTCGACCATCAGTTTATTATTTGTAGCTAAGATAATGATTTGCTATATGGTAGTAACACCAGAAGGTAAGAGACACACCCTTATCCTAGTTACAATTGCGCTCAAGTATACATATACCTTAGTGCTAGGGGAAGTATTCGCGGTGTATCACCTTATGCCAAGTTAGAACTCAGCATAAGGAACAATCGGCGTGCCTGGAAACTCAAGTGTTCCGTACACAGGATTAAAGTAATAACGTATATAAAGCTGACCAAAATTTGGTTCGTAAAAGTCAGAACGATCAATAGCTAAGTAGCCACCAAAAAACCAATTAGGCGATATTCTATACTCAAAACTACCTTCAAGATTATAGGAAACACCAGAACTTGTTTCACCTTCAAATACAGGGTCAACACCTGTTATTGATTCTATAGCGTATGCGTCTAATTGCAGATTAGTGTTGTTGGGGAAGAAGTCAATAGATTGAGTTTTTGTTTGCGAATAAGAAACACCGGTTTTTAATCGATAAACAAAATCATCGCCCCAACGCGCGTCATAAGTGACTCAGCCGTTAATTTAGGTGTTAGTGGTGTGCTAGTGAAACTTGAGCTACTACCAAGAATTGACCCTATTCATCCTTTGCATTTATTTCATATTAAGCGCGAAGGTGATGTATTTAGCATTGCAGATAATACAGTTTATTTATATTTGCATGCTTGTAGAGAAAATGACGTTGATAATGCAATTAAGCATTTGTTTAAATTAAAAACGAGCGATTTTTTTGTACAGCAAAATATAATTTCTGACCACTTTTACATTCAACAAGAATGTAAACAGTTAAGGCGATTTTATAAAGGTAAGAGTGTTGTAGATTTCTCGCAAAAACTTGCTGAGAATGATAGCTATAAATTTGCACCTGATATAGCAAACAGCGTTACTGAAAATATTAACACCCCAGAATTTTCTAGTAAAAGCCGCCCAGATGCTAAGCCTTTTATAATGAAACTAAGAGATAACTTATGAGTATGAATCAGCTTTTAATTACCGTGTTTCTTGCAATGGTGCTTGGCGCGGTGCTTTGTATGCTAGGCAAATACATTTTATCTCAAATAACAAAATATTATTATAAGCTTACTTTTAAACATGAAGTACTAGAGCCTTATACACCAAATACAGTAAAAAAGGATAAGCAGTGAAATTATCAGGTTTAGGGGTTTGGAACCTTTATTTTTTAGTTAAGTTTGCTCTGTTTTATTACGGTGCAATTGATTTTAACGTACTAACTAATGCCGCTTTTGCTGCATTGCTTGCGATTAAATTTAAACAGCCATTAATAGAGAAGGCAAAACATATAGTAGGTGCTGTGTTTGCTGTGGTGTTACTGTATCAAGATTCATGGTTGCCACCAATAAACAGGTTGACTAAACAAGCCGGTAACGTTCAAGATTTTAGTTTTGGTTACTTTATCGAGCTATTAACCCGAGTTATTAGCGTTGATATGTTGTTGGCTCTGTTCGTAATTAGTGTGTGTTTTTGGTATACATCGCAATGGATACGCTTTACCACCGTGACTATTGTTGGGCTGTTAGTTGTAGGGTGGCAAGGAAATAACTCTCAATCACAATTCGTTAATAATGTGGCAAACCCTGAACCGGTTACTCAAAATCAGAGTAATCCTCAAACGCAAGTGATCACTCAGGCAGCGCAATCTCCTGATCAAAAGCTCGCTGATTTTTACCAACAACAAAGCTTACTAATGAGCCACTTTCCAAACCAAGTGAATGGTGAGCTGTTTGATGTAATTATTTTGAACATATGCTCAATGGCTGTTGCTGATTTAAATGCTATTGGTGTAAGTGTTACTGATATGTATAAAGACTTTGATGTGGTGTTTTCAGACTTTAACTCGGCTACGTCATACAGTGGACCCGCTGCGGTAAGACTGCTGCGCGCTAGTTGTGGGCAAACGAGTCAAACAGCATTATTTAAAGAGGCACCTGAACAATGTCACTTGTTTAAAAACCTAGAGAAACTAGGTTATCAAAACAATGTTGTGATGAATCACGACGGACATTTTGATGAGTTTAAAGGCTTAATAAATAAGTACGGTGGTCTAGATAGCACGCCATTTAATATCGATTCAATGCCAGTGGCGCTACGAGGTTTTGATAATAGTCCTATTTACTCAGATGAAGCTGTGCTGGATGGTTGGTTAGAGCAAGCTGATGATTGTAAGCGGTGTGCGATGTACTACAACACCACAAGTTTACATGATGGTAATCAGCTAGAGAATCAACCAAGGGTTAATAGTAAAGAGACATACCCAATCAGACATAAAAACTTGTTTGCTGATATTAACCAATTTGTAAAAAAATTAGAAAAACGCGGTCGCAACGTTATGTTAATGATAGTGCCTGAACACGGCGCTAATTTAAAAGGTGACAAAGTACAGTTTGCAGGTTTACGTGAAATCCCAAGCCCAGCAATTGTGTCGGTACCTGTAGCAATTAAATTTATAGGCCCAGACGTACAAAACTACTCGCAAATTGTAGTTGATGATTCAACAAGTTACTTTGCGCTTTCAGAGCTGGTCAGTAAGGCGCTGCAAACTGATGTATTTGGTGGGAATAATAGTGTTGCTAATTTGCTTGAAAACCTACCTACAGCACCTAAGGTTGCTGAAAACGAAGGCACAATAATGATGTATGTTAACCAAAGACCATTTATACAATTAGATGGTGGTGATTGGTCTGCTTACCCACAAGGTAAGTAGTCACATAATAAGATTTAACAAATAGCACTGGTATAGTTAAATATCAGTGCTACTTTTCTTCATTTAATTACATTTCAACTTATCGCTTTCGCAGTCTGTTTCGTCCAAAAATGTTTACAATAAGCTACCTTCTCAAAGCGACTTAGCGTATTATTCAGCTAATATAGTTTTTCCTTCTTTGAGGATGTATGCGTCTAGATATTCACTGTGCTGATCGAATTGGTATTGCTCAAGAAATCCTTAATATATTAGTTAACTACAGTGTTGATCTAAAAGGAATTGAAGTTGATTCTGTAAATTGTCGTATGTACGTTAGTTTTCCCGAAATAGAATTTGAACAATTTCAAAAAATTATGCCATCGATACGTTTAATCGACGGTGTACATGATGTGCGTACCACTGCATTTTTACCATCTGAGCGTGAACACAACGAATTAAATACTTTACTACGTGCATTGCCTGATGGTGTTATCTCTATTGATGCCAAAGGTTGGGTACGTTTATGTAATGATGCAGCATGTAAAGACTTACAGCTAATTGAAAAAGACGTGATTGGTGCAAATATTAATAACCTGCTTAAAGGCTTTAACTTTACACGCTGGTTAGAAGGTAAAGAAGTACTCGGACAAACTACTCGCGTTGAAGTTGCTGGTGAGGATTTTATTGCAGACATTTTGCCAATTGCAGTTCCTCAAGGTAGTGAAGGTGATGTGCTTGCTGGTGCGGTTATTAATATTAAATCGCAAAGTCGCTTAGGGCAGCAAGTCAGTGCATTTAGACGTTACGGGCAAGAAAGCTTTGCCACTATTCATAACTTTAGTACGGCAATGCGCCGAGTTGTGCGCGAAGCCCGAAAAATGGCGCAACTAGAAGCCCCTATTTTGATTACTGGTGAAACAGGAACAGGTAAAGAGTTATTAGCTAGAGCGTGCCATTACGCATCTAATCGTTCTGTTAAACCTTTTATTGCTCTGTCGTGTGCTTCTCTTCCTGATGATGTTGCTGAGTCTGAATTATTTGGTTATGCCGGGTACGAAGAAAATGCAGCGCCAAAGCGCGGTGTATTAGAGCAAGCCGATGGTGGAACTGTATTTTTAGATGAAGTTGGCGAAATGTCGACTCAACTACAAACTAAGTTACTGCGTTTTTTACAAGATGGTACGTTTAGAAAAGTAGGCGATGAGAACGAAGTTAAAGTAAATGTACGTATTGTTGCTGCTACTCAAAAAGACTTACCTGCAATGGTACAAGAAGGGGTTTTTAGAGAAGACTTATATTACCGTATAAACGTGCTTACTTTAGAAATAGCACCACTAAGAGATAGAAAAGCGGATGTAGGACCACTTGCAGAGCATTTTATTCAAAAATACGCGCAACAAAATGGTCATGCAATTCCTGTTTTATCACAAGAGTGTTTGAGCTTTTTACAAGAGTATCCGTGGCCAGGAAATGTGCGCCAGCTTGAAAATGCAATTTACCGTGCAGTGTCGTTACTAGATGATAGCGAGCTTCGCGTAGAGCATTTACAGTTACCCACTTTTACTCACGATTTAGGGTATTTAGAGTCTGATTTTGAAGGTTCGTTAGATCAAGCGGTTAAACGTTTTGAAGCGACCTTACTTCGTAAACTCTACCCAGCTTATCCAAGCTCACGCCAGTTAGCTAAGCGATTGGGCCTAAGTCACACCGCTGTAGCTAACAAATTACGTGATTACGGTATTAACCGAAAAACAGTAAAAGTGTAATTAACATAAAGACATTAAAATATGGGGACTAATTTTTAGTCCCCATATTTTTTGTAACCCCATCAATTGCAATCGTCTCAATACCTTCTTCATTAAAGTTCATTACAATACTGGCGTTATTACGAGTGAAAAAATAGCTACGGCCATTAAGTTCAATAACATAATCGCCTTTTACGGGGTCGCTAAATTGCTGCTTCTTTAAAGTGACCTTGTGTTCGCCAATTTGCCATTCAAATTCTTTAATAAACCCATTATTAAATTCTTGCACCCATACTTGGCTGTCATCTTTTGAAAGCGTTATAGCAACTGAATAAGAACTAGGGATCTGCTCCATGTTGTAACTTTTAGAGCCAATAATGAATTTTTCAGCTTTTTGTTGCCATTCAAAACCAAATTTAAACTCTTTAACTACACCGGTAGGGTAAGTAACAGAGCCTTTACCTGGTAATGAAAAGTCGGCAAACGCACTATAACTAGGTATTAATAAAGCTAGCGCAGTGATAATTTTACGTTTTGATTTCATGAGTTATCTTTTTATTATAATAATGATTTAAGATTAAAGTAGAATATTCGTCTTCGCAAGAGGCTATGCTACACTCGAATAAATTTAACTGGTAAGACCTTTTTTGTGAACTTATATATTCGACTTTTATTATTGTTTTTTAAAATTAAACGTAACAAGCAATATCAAAATTTACTTGATACGGTAGATATTGATTACAAAGCTTTACCTACTGATTGCGACATTAATTTACATTTAACGAACTCACGTTACCTTGCGATGATGGACTTATCTCGTACTTGGATGACAGAACGAGTTGGCTTATTAAAGCAAATAATGAAGCGTCGTTGGTTTCCCATTGTTAACGCAACGGCCATAACTTATATCCGCGATATTAAACCTATGCAGCGATATACAATAAGCACCAAGTTAGTGGGCTGGGATCATAAATACTTTTATATTGAGCAAAAGTTTCACTCAGAACGAGGCCTACATGCTATTGCTTATGTACGCGGTGTATTTAAAAGTAAAAAGGGTATTATAAGTATTGAAGAAATGCTTGAGGTTGCTGGTTTTGATGGGCAAACACCTATATTGCCAAGTGAAGTAATGCACTGGAAAGAAATGCTAGAGCAGAAAAAGTTAAGTAACTTACCAAGGTAATTAATACTCTCCAAATGAAAAAAAGGCCTTTCGGCCTTTTAACACACATTGTAATTGGGTAACTACGTACTATTTTATATATGCTTTAAAAGCTGTATCTAACACCGAACATAGCAACAACGGGGTCAAGCTCAACAGTTGATGTAAGTGCTTTTGCACCATTTGCATAAACAGTGGCATCGGTATCAATATCCATAATTGATACCATAGCGTGTAAACCCCAGTTTTTATCAATTTTATAGTTAGCACCTACCTGAGCCATAAAGCCAAACGAATCATCTAGCTTTACTTCTACATCGTCTGTTCCTAGCGTCGTTTTAAGTGCTTGAGAAGGTTGCTCATCAAAAAATGCAGTGTAGTTTATGCCTACGCCTATAAAAGGTCTTAGCGCATAGCTGGTATCTAAAAAGTGATATTGCGCAACTAAAGACGGCGGAAGTTGTTTTATATCTGCAATTTTGTTGCCTGCTAAGCCGCCTGCGCCATTTACATCGTGTGAAAACGGTGTTGCTGCTATCAGCTCTAACACCCATTGATCGTTAAATGCATAATCTACGGTGATACCTAGTTGAGTATCTGAATCACCTTTAAGGCCTAGCGTAGGTGCTTCATTAATCGCTGAGCTACTGTTATCAGGGTTTACGTTAATAGCGCCAACATTTACGCTAAAGTTAGCGTGTGCAGCTGGAGAGAGTGCTAATAAAGAGGTTAATAATGCGATGCTAATTTGAGTTTTCATGTTGTTCTCCAAGAACTACTGTTTGATTGGCGCTATTATTACCGAGCAATAAATATGAAAACCTGTTCTAGATCAAAGTTTAAAAAGCATTTGAAGCTTATAAAATATTTTATTGATTTAGATTAATTTTAGTGTCGTTATGCTTTTGTAAAGATTGACATATTTATTTAATTAACAGTCACATGAATATATTAAGGCAGGCACTGCCTTGCCATAATCTCGTGTTTAACCAAGGGTCTTAATAAACAAGAAAATATGTTTTTAGCAGGGTTCAAAAAATAATTAAAACAGCCGACACTTAAAAAAGTATTGGAAGACTTAAATGCGATTGAGTCGGTTTGAATAATGAAATATAAACCGAGTATTTTATAATGCATAAAATACTCGGTGCACTGACTTTACTTATCAATAGTTATTCTAAATAACGTTTAGCTTTGTTTTCTTTAACACTTTTAAGATCGACTAATACCAATCCATCAATACAATTATTAAAATCGGGATCAATGCTAAAGCTTAAAAATTGTACACCGCCAGGGTTGCAAAGCTCAGTATATTGTTTAAATAAAGTAGGGACTTGAGCGCCCATATTAGCTAACACATGTTTTAACTCTACAAAATCTTCTTTAACATCGTTTCCATTAAAAAGAATATTGCATTGAGTTAGCTGTTGCTCAGTTAATTTAAGCTCATTATTAGGTGTAGCTAGTTCTATGCTGCTTTTATAATAATGTTGATAGTAATAAACGAGCATGGCTTTGGCTTGCTCAGGTAGAGCGTTGGACACGCTTACGGCCCCAAATAAATATCTATACTGTGGGTAGTTTTTTATAAAAGCACCAATACCGTACCATAAATAGTCAAGACTCTTACGTCCCCAATACTTAGGTTGTACAAAACTTCGACCAAGCTCAATTCCTTGGTGTAGATAGGGCGTCATAGCGTCGGTGTAAGAAAATAAACTATCGGTATATAAGCCTTCACGTCCATGTTTTTGTATTATCTGTTGTGCGCAGGCTAATCGATAAGCACCTACTAGCTCTAGTTGCATAGGGTCCCACAGTACAAGGTGTTGGTAATCCATATCGTATTTATCTATATCACGACGCTTACCGCTTCCTTCACCTACTGCTCTAAATGCGATTTCTCTGAGGCGTCCTAGCTCTCTAAAAATAGGGGAACTACCTACATATTGATATAGATGAATGTGCATGCCATCGTGTGTTTTACCCAGAAGCTGACATTGCTCAATTGCTCTTTTTAGTTCTTTTCTACACTCGGGCACAGCAATAGGTGTTTGTGTTTTTAGCGGCAGTGTTTTTTTAGTTGTAAGCCTATAAAGCTGTTTACGTATGAGGTTTACAATTTCTTTATCTTTAAGGTTTTCTATTAAGTAGGACTCAGGAGGTATAGAAGCACCAATCTCAAACTCTAAAGATTTTTTGCGCTGCTTAAACATTTCTGTCACTAATAATAAACTTGCCAGAGGCTTGTAAATCATTGATGTGCCGTAAAAAAGTGGACTATTTTTGGCTTTAATAAAAATAGGTAAAATGGGGCAGTTGGCTTTTTTTGCCATACGTAAAAAACCGCTATTCCATTTGCAATCCTTAATACCGGTTGGTCCTAGACGCGACACTTCCCCTGCAGGAAATATAAGTAAGGCACCTCCACTTTTTAAATGGTTTTGTATATTACTAAGCTCTTGCTTTTTACTCATACCAGATAAGTTATCAACAGGGAGTAAAAGAGAATGCATTGCGCTGACCGACATCAACATGCGGTTTGCGACTACTTTTAAATCTTGCCTTACTGTAGAGAGTACTTTGATAAGTGCTAAAGCATCTAATGAACCAATAGGATGGTTAGCAACGATAACAAGTTTACCCTCATTAGGAATATGTTCTATCTGCTTAGGTTTATAGCGCGTATCAAAATTGAGCTCATCGAGCACTTGTTCAACAAATTCTAATCCTTGTAGGTGAGGGTAGGCATCACCAAAAGCAACAAACTCTTGTTCATGTAATAAGTAGCCTAGGCCTTTTTTTACTAAACCTTTTACTTTTGGAGAGTTCTCTAGTTGTGGTAAGTTTGCAGCAATTACTTTATCAACACTTATCATATTAACCTCATATTCCGTTTGGCCTATTCGCCATACATGTAAGATTAAAAAAAGGGTGTGACAGTTACTTTGCAGTAGTGTGACTTTTTAAAGTGCTAACTTATAAACTGTGTATTGTTAGGAGAATTTATGTCGGTATTGGTTGCTATAACTGGGCGTGACAACACAAAACTAATAACGAAGTTACAAGAGCGATTACCAAATACGCTGATAGAGCAATGGCCTGATTGCAAAAACGCACATGATGTGGATTTTGTACTTGCGTGGAATGCTCCTGAGTCTCTGTGGCCGCAGCTGCCTAACTTAAAAGCTGTGTCGTCATTTGGTGCAGGCGTAGATAGTATAAATCTAACATTATTACCTGAACATGTCGAAGTAGTACGTATTGTGGACATGCAATTAGCTGAAGATATGGCGGAATATGTACTGACACATGTGTTAGCTCAAAAGTTACGTTTAAAAGAGTATTACATTAAACAAACACAGCAAACATGGAAGCCAAAACGAGCTTTTAGTAATAAACATGTTGGTATACTTGGATTTGGCGAATTAGGTAAAGCATGTGCGCAAAAACTTGTAACTAATGGTTTTAAAGTAAGTGCCTGGGCGCAAAGTAATAAAAGCGCGACTAATGTCGAAATTTTTTATGGCGAGGAAGGCCTCAATAGTATGCTTTCTGATGTTGACTACCTTGTATGTCTATTACCCCTTACGCAAGCAACGACAGGCATTATTAATCACTCAATGCTCGCAAAGCTACCTAAACATGCTGTTGTTATTAATGTGGCACGCGGTGCTCATGTTGTTCAGCAAGACTTACTAAGTGCATTAAATAACGATAGCTTACGCGCAGCTACACTCGACGTATTTGATCAAGAACCTTTAGCGTCGAATCACCCTTACTGGGGAAACCCCAAAATAACGCTTACACCACATTGCGCGGCGATTTCTGATTTAAATAGTGTTATAGAGCAAATAGCCGATAATATTGAATGCTTGAATAAGGGGTTAGTACTCAATAATTCAGTGGATAGAACAAAAGGTTATTAGCTGATAGCTAATTAGTTTAAAAAACAGCTTGTTAACATTTGTAATTTTCATTAGTGTAAAAGATATTCTCACTAATAAAAATATAAAGAGGGTGTTATGAAATCCGGTCAAAGTGGGGCTAAATTAAGCCTCGTTGTTATTTCAATTATCGTGCTAGGTGTTTCAGCTTGGTTTAATCAGGCTAACGCTGAAGATAGTCCATCTAAAACACAAACCCAAAGTGAATTAACAACAGTAGATTAACCTAGCTTATTAGGTATTTTCGGTTTTCGTCTTTCTTCTCGTTTCTCTCAACAGTACATGCTCAGCACCATTATTGTAGTGGTGCTTTAGTGGCGTTCAATACTGTCCTGATCCAACGTGTTTCTAATATTTTAAAAATTCGCAATAAAAAAGCCCAGCAATGCTGGGCTATTAAATATTCTAAGGAAAAGTTGTTAACTTTGGGTTACATTAAATTGCCCGAATGTATAAACTTTAAACAAGTAAAAAGTGTTGATCAACACTAAACTCATATTTGAAATAACGCTCGACGACATAAGATCTAGGCTAAATGATAAGAACAATAAACCACATGCACTAATGGCGGCAACGCGCAGCAGTGTTATCTGGTTAATAAAGAATGCACCTAAACCTAGTGCAAGTAGTGTAGTATTTAAAAGCCAATCTAGCTCGTTTAGCATGGTCGTTTCAATAGTTCAGTTGTTGAAAAAAGGAGCGCCATTATGTTGATCTTTTGCACACCTTTCAACCAAGTAATTTTAAATTTTCAGATTAGTTTTTTTAATGCTAAAAGTAACTGCCAATTGCCGAAAACAAACCATTGTCAGCAATTACTTGATACTTTTGACAGCTCTGTGGTTTTTGTAAATCACTGCATAAATAAAGGGATTCACGGCTAGAATCATAGTTGGGGTGCAAGTTGGAATCAATTAAAGTAGCTCCGTAACCTAAAAGTCCAGGCCAGTAAACACTCTCACTTACCATCCCTAATTTTTTATAGGTGAGCAAGGTTGGTTTTGGAAAAGCTAAAATTATTACAATAACAATGGCCAGAGATATAAATAGCCCCTTTTTTGACTTTGTTTTTTGGCTAGTGCCATTGTTTATGTTTGTTTTTTCCTCTGCGGGTATAGAGCGCTGAGTAGGGCGTTGCGGCTTTCTTTTTTGCGCTGTTTTTTTTCTTGTTGGTGCTTTACCTAGCAACGACTGTTTATTTGGGGTTTTAGACATAAAGCAAATCTGGCCTTTTTTCCGTAGGTCTCTATAATTAAATGAGCAAATTTATATACTAAGCTAATTATTATGATAACTTAAAGTTAGCTTATAGCCTACGAGGAATAAAGATGAATACGCAGCTATCAATTTTAATTGTAGATGACGTTAGCACAGTGCGTAGTTTTTTGAGTCAAACGCTCATGCACTTAGGGATAGATAACGTAAAGGAAGCATCTACTGCCTCACAATGTATTAGTGAGTGCCAGGCTGCAAATTATAATATCATTTTTTTAGACATAGAACTGCCGGACGGCGATGGCAAAGATTTGATTGCACAAATCAATGAATTAAGCCCTGAGACAAATGTAGTAATGGTATCTGCGCATTCAGGTATTGAAAATGTTAAGGATGCAATTGATAAAGGCGCTAAAGGATTTGTAGTGAAGCCGTTTACACCTAAAAAAATAGCGGCAATGCTTAAGAAGTTTTATCCAGACTTGGAAAATGTATGACACCAATCTGTTTAAATATTCATGTCGACTGTTATTAAAGTATGAGATTAAATCTTAGATAAAAAAAAACCGGCAAAAGCCGGTTTTTTATATTCTATCAAAAACAAATTATAGAGCTTTAATCTTAGCTGCTATACGGCTCTTATGACGAGCTGCTTTGTTTTTGTGAATTAGACCCTTAGTTGCGTAACGGTCTAGGATAGGTGTAGCAACAGAAAAAGCTTGCTGTGCAGCTTCTTTATCGCCCGCTTCAATAGCAACAATTACTTTTTTGAAGTAAGTGCGCATCATTGAACGACGGCTTGCGTTGTGCTGACGGTTTTTTTCGCTTGTGATAGCGCGTTTTTTTGCAGACTTGATGTTAGCCAAGGTTTGCTCCTAACAATCTTAAAATAAAGCTTAAATTAAAGGCCGTGGAATATGCCTGTTTCTATCATGGATGTCAATTTAAATTTAACAATCCAAGAAAAACTGCACCATATAACGAGCATCAATTTGCCGCTTTAGCAGTTAATATAGACATTGTAACAAAGCACAGACCCCCAGCCTAGTGCTTTAAAGCGATTTATAAAAAAGACTGTGGCATAATCGCCTATCTTGAGGATTTTTGAGTAGGTTTAAGGTGTCAAAAGGTTTATTTCGCTCTGGTATGATCGTTAGTTGTATGACTATGATATCGCGTATTTTAGGGCTCGTTCGAGATGCTGTCGTTGCCAATTTATTAGGCGCAAGTGCAGCGGCTGATGTTTTTTTATTTGCTAACCGTATTCCTAATTTTTTACGCCGTTTATTTGCAGAAGGTGCCTTCGCACAAGCATTCGTACCTGTGCTAAGTGAAATTAAAGAACAGCAAGGCGACGACAAGGTCAGACTTTTTGTTGCACAAGCAGCAGGCACATTAGGAACCATTTTACTAATTGTCACTATTATAGGTGTTGTTGCTTCTCCTGTTATTGCAGCATTATTTGGTACCGGTTGGTTTATAGATTGGTGGCAAGGCGGACCTAATGCCGAAAAATTTGAACTTGCAAGTTCACTACTTAAACTTACATTCCCCTATTTATTTTTTGTAAGCTTAGTTGCACTTAGTGGTGCGGTTATGAATGTGTATAACCGTTTCGCTGTTGCTGCTTTTACACCAGTTTTGCTTAATGTTTCTATTATTACGTGTGCAATTTTTTTACATGATAAATTTTCAGTAGGTGCTTATTCACTTGCCATAGGTGTATTTGTCGGTGGTGTAGTGCAGCTACTATTTCAACTACCGTTCTTGTATCGCGCTAAAATGTTGGCGCGTCCGCGCTGGGCATGGCAAGACGAAAACGTAAAAAAAGTACGAAAACTTATGCTACCGGCTTTGTTTGGTGTCTCTATTAGTCAAATTAATCTGTTGCTAGATACCATGATTGCGTCATTACTGATGACGGGCTCAATTGCATGGCTTTATTATTCAGACCGCTTAATTGAATTTCCGCTGGGATTATTTGGTATTGGTATTGCGACAGTTATTTTACCGGCGCTTTCTAAACTACATAGCAGTAAAAAAAGTAGCGACTTTCAGCATACTCTCGATTGGGGAGTTCGTTTTGTTATATTTTTAGGCCTGCCAGCAATGATAGGTTTAATGATCATCAGTCCACTTATTATTACCGTATTGTTCGACCACGGTGCATTTAAAGAAGACAGTGTTGATCATGTCAAAGCTGTAAGCTTAGGCGTAGTCGCATATTCGGTCGGACTTGTAAGCTTTATGCTAATAAAAGTACTCGCTCCTGGCTTTTATGCTCGTCAAGATACAAAAACGCCGGTGCGTATTGGTATTATTACCTTAGTACTTAATATGGTGTTTAACATTATGCTGGCTCCTTTCATTGGTTATTTAGGGTTGGCACTTGCTACTTCGTTATCGGCTAGCTGCAATGCATTTTTATTATACAGACAGCTTAAAAAAGAAAATGTATACCAGTTCTCATCAATGAGTATGCGTTTTACACTTAAATGTGTTGTTGCAAGTATTGTTATGGGAGCTGTCACATGGTTTGTGAGCAGTTACTATTATTGGGCTACATGGGCCTTTACACAGCAAGTAATATTATTAGTAGCGCTAGTGGCTTTGGCTGGTATTAGCTACTTTGCAATGCTATTTGTGATGGGCGTTAGACTAAATACGATAAAAAGTGTAGCAATTACTGAATCAAACTAAAAAAAAGATTATAATCGGCAACTCTGCGGCTTTAATCATTTTTTAGCCGTAATTAATAGCTCGCTAAACAAGGCATTAGGTGGCATGGAGTTAATTAGAGGTATACACAATATTCGCCCACACCATTTTGGTTGTGTGTTAACTATTGGTAATTTTGACGGCGTTCATTTAGGCCACGCAGAAGTGTTAAAAGGTTTACTTAGCGATGCTAAAGCGCATAGTTTGCCTAGCACTGTAATGCTGTTTGAACCCCAGCCACAAGAGTTTTTTGCTAAAAACAATGCCCCTGCACGGTTAACGCGCTTACGAGATAAGTTACGTTTATTGAGTGATTTAGGTATTGAGCGAGTTATTTGCATTAGCTTTAATCAGCAATTTGCAAACATGCATGCTGAGCAATTCGTTAATGAGATTTTGATTAAAAAGTTAGGTGTTAAAGCACTTACTGTTGGTGATGATTTTAAGTTTGGAAAGCAACGCCAAGGTAACTTTCACTTACTTGCTAGCATGGGTAAGCAAGCGGGCATGGATGTAAAAAGCACCGCGAGCTTTCGTCAATTAAATGCTAGAGTAAGCAGCACTTTAATACGAGATGCTTTAGCATCCGGTGACTTAGCGAGTGCTAAAATAATGCTTGGTCACGATTATGCTATTTCTGGGCGTGTTATACATGGCTGGAAAAGAGGACGTGAACTCGGTTTTAGAACGGCAAATATTGCCCTAAAACGCCAAGTGTGTCCTGTCAACGGAGTGTTTGCAGTGCAAGCAACGATTGCAGGAAAACAGATTTTTGGAGTTGCAAATGTAGGTAATAAGCCGACATTTAATGGAACTCGTGCATTATTAGAAGTTCACCTTTTCGATTTTGCACAGGATATTTACGGACAATTTATGCATGTGGAGTTAATAAAAAAACTTCGCAATGAAAAAAAATTCGAGACATTAACACAATTAACGGCGCAAATAGCAACTGATGTTGCTGCCGCTAAGCAGTGTTTTGGTTTAAATCAGGTAGCCGATAGAGACGGAATGTAGGATAAATGAGCGACTATAAACATACTTTGAACTTACCGGAAACACCGTTTCCAATGCGTGGCAATTTGGCACAACGTGAACCAAAAATGCTTAAAGCATGGTATGAAGACGACCTGTACGGTCAAATTCGCAGCGCTAAGAAAGGTAAAAAGACCTTTATTTTGCATGACGGCCCTCCGTATGCAAATGGCGATATCCATTTAGGCCACTCAGTTAATAAAATATTAAAAGACATTATTGTTAAGTCTAAAACATTATCTGACTTTGATTCACCATTAGTCCCAGGTTGGGATTGTCATGGTTTACCAATCGAGTTAATGGTTGAGAAAAAAGTAGGCAAGCCGGGCGTAAAAGTAACCGCGAGCGAGTTTCGTGAAAAATGCCGTGCATACGCTAAAAAACAAGTTGAAGGTCAAAAAGTCGACTTTAAACGTTTAGGCGTATTTGCAGATTGGGATAAGCCTTACTTAACAATGAACTTTGACTTTGAAGCAAATGCAATTCGTGTACTTGGTCGAATTATTGAAAAAGGTCATTTGCATAAAGGCGCCAAGCCTGTGCATTGGTGTACAGACTGTGGCTCTGCATTAGCAGAAGCAGAAGTTGAATACCAAGATAAGCAGTCACCAGCAATTGATGTGCGTTTTACATTTGTTGATCAAGATGCTGTTGTTAGTGCATTTGCTTTGGCTGATGGTCATAAAGGCGAAGGCAGTGTTGGTACTGTTATTTGGACAACAACACCGTGGACGCTTCCTGCAAACCGCGCTGTGGCTGTGCATGCCGATTTAGAGTATGCGTTAGTACAGGTTGAAGATGAAGGCGTACAACAACGTCTAATTTTAGGTTCTGAGCTTGTTAAAGATGCTATGGACCGTTTTGGTTTTAATCACTTTCACGTACTAGGGTATGTAAAAGGTGCAGCGCTTGAAAACTTGCAAGTAGCCCATCCTTTTTATGATTTTAATGTACCAGTGATTGTTGCAGAACACGTAACTACTGATTCAGGTACTGGTGTTGTACATACCGCCCCAGGCCATGGTCAAGAAGATTTCGTGGCAGGCTTAAATTACAACCTTGAAGTGGCTAACCCTGTTGGTGCAAATGGTGTTTATTTACCAGATACCGAACTTTTTGCAGGTCAGCACGTATTTAAGGCGAATGCGAGCGTAATTGAAGTATTAAAAGAGCGTGGTGCGCTTATGCATCACCATGCGCTTACGCATAGTTATCCACATTGCTGGCGTCATAAAACACCAATCATTTTCCGTGCTACACCACAATGGTTTGTAAGTATGGATCAGGCTAACTTACGTCAAGATTCTCTTGCTGAGATTAAAAACACGCAGTGGTTACCAGAGTGGGGCGAAAGCCGTATTTCTAACATGGTTGAAAGTCGCCCAGATTGGTGTATTTCTCGCCAGCGTACTTGGGGCGTTCCTATTGCATTGTTCGTTGATAAAGACACCGGTGCACTTCACCCAAATACACAAGAGCTAATTGCTCAAGCAGCAGAGCTTGTTGAAAAGTCTGGTATTCAAGCATGGTACGATTTAGAACCAGCTACTTTACTTGGTGAAGAAGACGCCAAGCAATATATGAAAGTACAAGATACGCTAGATGTATGGTTTGACTCAGGTGTGTCGCACGCTTGTGTAGTAGATGCACGTGAAGACTTGGTTGGTCCAGCTGATTTATACCTTGAAGGTTCTGATCAGCACCGTGGTTGGTTTATGTCATCAATGATGACATCTGTGGCTATTAATGGTCATGCGCCATACCGCCAAGTATTGACTCATGGTTTTACTGTTGATGAAAACGGCCGCAAAATGTCTAAGTCGTTAGGCAATGTTATTTCACCACAAAATGTGATGAATAAACTAGGTGCTGACATTTTACGTTTGTGGGTGGCTTCTACCGATTACACGGCAGAAATGACTGTGTCGGATGAAATATTTAAGCGCTCTGCCGATCGCT
>NZ_AUTL01000022.1:0-14446 GCF_000498015.1 Pseudoalteromonas sp. TAE79 | reverse complement strand
GGTCTTCTCCCTTTGATTATTGTAACCACTTTAATCATGGCACATAGATGCCGTATAGGGAGGAGACCATTACATCAGGTTAGTCAATGAGGTATAAGTGAAAAAATTTAATATCTTGTTTTCAATGCTGATCCTAGCTTAAAAACACGGTATGCTAAAACCACGCTAATAAACCTTTTTAGGTGCACAGTATCCATCAACAGATACTAATTTTCAGGAGCTATTATGACAGAGCATAAAAAACCACTGGTATTAATGATTTTAGACGGTTGGGGACACCGCGAAGATACGCAAAGTAATGCTATTCTTGCAGCTAACACACCTGTATTAGACAACTTATGGGCCACCCGCCCACACACATTAATATCGGCTTCGGGTTTAGATGTTGGTCTTCCTGATGGTCAAATGGGTAACTCAGAAGTTGGCCATGTAAACTTAGGTGCAGGGCGCATTGTGTATCAAGATTTTACCCGTATCACCAAAGCAATTAACGATGGCGAGTTTGATTCAACCCCAGCCTTAGTTGAAAACATAGACAAAGCAGTAAGTGCTGGTAAAGCGGTTCACATAATGGGTCTTTTAAGCCCAGGTGGTGTGCATAGCCATGAAGATCATATAGTTGCAAGTATTGAGCTGGCGGCAAAACGTGGTGCTAAAGAAGTCTATTTCCATGCATTTTTAGACGGCCGTGACACACCTCCACGTAGCGCAAAAGCATCAATTGAACGAATTGAAGCGTTATTTAGTAAACTTAAGTGCGGACGTTTAGCATCACTTATTGGCCGTTACTACGCAATGGACAGAGACAACCGTTGGAACCGTGTAGAAAAAGCTTACAACGTAATGACGCTCGCCGAAGGCGACTTTAATTTTGATAATGGTGTTGAAGCACTTAATGCAGCGTACGAGCGCGACGAAAACGACGAGTTTGTAGCAGCTACGACTATTACGCCAACAGGTGCCACTCCGGCTTCAATAAACGATGGTGACACCGTTATTTTTGCTAACTTTAGAGCAGATAGAGCCCGCGAAATTACCCGCGCTTTTGTTGAGCCTGAATTTGATGGTTTTACTAAAAAAAGAACGCCAGAGCTTAGCGCATTTGTAATGATGACAGAGTATGCAGCCGATATAGACGCACCTGTTGCATTTGGACCTACACCACTAATAAACGTACTCGGTGAATGGTTTGAAAAAAATAATAAAACACAGCTTCGTATTTCAGAAACCGAAAAATACGCACACGTTACATTTTTCTTTAGTGGCGGACGTGAAAGCGAATTTAAAGGTGAAACACGCGAGCTAATTCCTTCGCCGCAAGTAGCAACCTACGACCTACAACCTGAAATGAACTCAGAAATGCTAACCGACAAACTGGTAGAAGCAATTAAAAGCGGTAAATACGATGCTATTATTTGTAACTACCCTAATGGCGATATGGTTGGTCACTCAGGTGTATTTGAAGCCGCGGTTAAAGCTTGTGAAGCTGTAGATAGCTGTATCGGACGTGTTGTTGATGCACTAGAAGAGTTTGGTGGTGAAGCACTAATTACAGCCGATCATGGTAATGCTGAGCAAATGGCTGATCTCAAAACAGGCCAAGCACATACTGCCCACACTAGCGAACCGGTGCATTTTATTTATGTTGGTCGCGATGCAGAGCCAATGCAAGGTAAAGCCTTGAGTGATGTAGCCCCAACAATGCTTCACTTAATGGGTATGGAGCAACCAAAAGAAATGACTGGTACGCCTATCATGATGTTGAAATAACACATGAACAAACGTATTAACCGGTTAATTAAGTGCGGTTTGATACTAACTTCATTAGTGGCTGCATCTGCAGTTGCTAATGAAGATCGTACTAAAAAAGACTTATCAGAGGTTCAAAATGCACTTGAGCAAAGCCAAGCTGAATATAATGCCCAAAGAAAAAAAATAGCGTCCCTACAAAAAAATCTAAAAAGCCATGAACTCGATATAGCTAAAAATGCTAAAGCACTTAACATGGCAGAGCAATCCGTCAAAGAGACTAAAACACAGCAAAAAGAGTTACAAAGTAAAGCCGATGAGCTTGATAAAAAGCACACTCAGTTTCAGAAAATTTTAGCCGCGCAACTCAAAAGTGCCTATATGGCCGGTGGCGACGACTATTCTAAAATGCTGTTGAATCAAGAAGACACAGCCAAGTTTGAGCGCACACTTAGCTATTACAACTACTTAAATAAAGCCCGTATTGAACAAATCGAAGATCTAAAAGATCTTCAACAGCAAATAGTACAAAACCAAGAAGAGCTCGTTAAAACGCAAGAAAAACTAGAGCTTTTATTTGATGAACAAAAAAGGCGCCAAACTGCATTACTTAATGCACAAAGTGAACGCCAAGCTAATCTTAAAAACTTACAAGCTCAGCTCAACAGCACTAAAAGCTCAATAAATTATTTAAAAGAAAACCAACAAACTTTAGTAACAACGATTAAAGAGCTCGAAAAAGAAAAAACACAAAAAATAGAATTACTTGGCCTAAATAAGAGCAAGGGCAAATTAGACTGGCCGAGCAAAGGCAAGTTAGAGCACACATTCGGCCAACGTAAGCATGGTGGTATTGATTGGAAAGGCGTGTTAATTGGTGCAAAAGAAGGCACTAATATTAATAGCGTGCACAACGGCCAAGTTGTATTTGCCGATTGGCTAAAAGGTTATGGATGGGTAATTGTTGTAGACCATGGTGAAGGTTTTATGAGCCTATATGGCCACGCTCAAACGCTACTAAGAGATGTAGGGGATATGGTACGTGAAGGCGAAACCCTCGCTTTAGTAGGCCAAAGCGGCGGACAGGCAAGTTCTGGTCTATACTTTGAAATACGCCACAAAGGACGCGCAGTAAATCCTGTAAAATGGTGCAAACGTATTTAATTAGATAAATCGCTGCACCGCCTTGGAGCAGCTGATGACAACTAAAAAACACACAATAAATACCGTTAATAAAAAAAGTGCAGACTTTTATATAAGTCTGTACTTACTTGTATTACTAACCCTAATTACCTTTACTAGTAATGCACTAGCAAGCTCAATTAAAGATCTTAAAAGACAACAAATAGACGAAATACTCTTCAACATTCATACCTATTACGTTGAAGATCTCACCTTACAAAATAGCCACCATATTAAATATAACAACCAGCAGTTTGAGCGTTTATATTCAAAACTCGACTCCTATTCTAAGTACTTAAATGAGTATGAATTAGCCTCATTATTTGATAATACAAATGGTCGTTACACAGGTATTGGTATAGAAGTTAAGAACATAGACGAGAATATGACTATTGTTAACGTGGTTAATAATTCGCCCGCAAAAGCAGCAGGTATTTTACCAGGCGATATTATTGTAAGTGTAAACAACAACGCAGCTCAAAACCGTACTATCGACGAAGTAGCAACACTAATAAGAGACAGTGAATTTTCGAATATAGATATAATTGTAAATCGCGATAACAATAAAAACCCACTCACTTTTCATGTTACACGTCGCCAAATAAACCTCGAAAGTGTAACAAGCGAACTTTTAGATTTTGGAACTGGTTACATAGCTATCAATAACTTCTCTAACCACACATTACATGAAGTTGCACTACAAGTTGCCGCCCTGCAAAGCCATTTTGGCTACCCACTTAAAGGCTTAGTAATTGATTTACGTGATAACCCAGGGGGGACATTACAAAGCGCAGTGGCTGTATCAGACCTATTTTTACAAAGTGGCACTATAGTGACGACTAAAGGACGTTTTTACGATGCTAACCAAGCATTTTATGCAAAGCGTGGAGACATTCTAAAAAATGCGCCCATAGTTGTGCTTATAAACGAAAATTCTGCCTCTGCAGCCGAAATACTTGCAGCAGCACTTAAAGATAATAACCGAGCAACCATTGTTGGCAGCCAATCTTTTGGGAAAGGCTCTGTACAATCACTCATTCCACTCGGTGATGGCAATACCGCATTAAAGCTCACCACAGCGAAATACTTCACACCGTTAGGTAAATCGATTGATGGAATAGGAATAACCCCAGATGTGGCGGTTAATCAAACAAACCTTTCACAAAGTAATAAAGCCGTTATAATAAAAAATGAACACACTAACAATAATGCGCAATTACTTACTGGTAATCTAACCGATTTACAGTTGGTTAAAGCAAAACAATTACTCAGCATGCAGTAGCTTGTATAAGCTGTTAAACAAAGCTAAAAAGATAATAAAAACTATAAACGTGAAAATAATAAAATGGCTAACATTAGTTATTTGTTTTAGCTCTGCAACAATTAGCGCCAAGCAAATAGCAATAGTGATAGACGATATAGGCTATCATCAACGGGACTTAGAGTTCCTTTCCTTACCTGGGCAATTGTCGTATTCAATTTTGCCCCATACCCCTTATTCGCAAATTTTTGCAACACTTGCCAGTCAATCAAATAAAGAGTTATTACTTCATGTACCTATGCAAGCACTTAACGGTAAAGAACTAGGGCCTGGTGCGCTTACTTTAAATATGAATAAAGAGCAGCTTCAGCAAACTCTTGGAACAGCTCTCGCTAGTTTACCGCAAGTTAAAGGCGTTAATAACCACATGGGCTCAGCGCTTACGCAAAAAAGCCAAGCTATGAAGTGGGCAATGGAAGTACTTAAAAAGCGTCATTTATATTTTTTAGATAGTCGCACAACCGATTTGAGTCAGGCACAAAATGCCGCTAACTTTTTGGGTGTTGCTAATATTAGTCGCCAAGTGTTTTTAGACAACATAACTACACCAGAACAACTGCAGCTAAGGCTTGAAGAGTTAAAACAACTAGCCATTTCCCATAGCTTTGCCATTGCAATTGCTCACCCCTACCCTGAAACCATCGAGTTTTTACGCCATGCCTTACCAGAGCTAACTAAGCAAGGTTTTGAACTCGTACCTGTTTCGCAATTAGTTGAACGTAAGTACATTCAGTTAGCGCATGCTGAGGGAAAGGGAGTGAGTGCTAGGTAATATAAGCTTTAAATAATGCTATATCCAAATAATAAACTAATACCAATTCGCTTAATTAAGTGGTCTATTTTGAGGGCGGAAAAACGTGTTGATAGCTAGGCAAAAAATTCACTATTCAGTTGTTCTAAATGAGACTTTTTAACGCAGGTAGCGACACGTTTAGCCCCGCAAAATGATTAAGTATTATTGCGGATTGGTATAACCATTCAATAATGCAGAATATCGGTATTACTTGATTAGATATTTTATCGTTGGGTTTCGCTTCGCTCAAACCAACCTACTCAAAAGCAAAAAGCCCCGCATTTTCATGCAGGGCTTTTTAAATTTTTCTGCTTGAGCAATATTAGCTCATAGCGCTTTGTAACTTTTTCATCGCTGTTTTTTCAAGCTGACGAACACGCTCAGCAGATACACTGTACTTTTGTGCAAGCTCCTGAAGGGTTGCTTTATCATCAGACAACCAACGCGCGCTAACAATATCTTGTGAACGTTCATCTAGTGTTTTAAGTGCGCTAAATAAACGGGTATGCGCTTGCTCTTTCCACTGCTCTTGTTCAACGTCGTCAGCTAAGTCAGCTGCGCCATCTGTTAAATACTGTACTGGAGAGTATGTACTTGTTGGTGCATCGTCGTTATCGTCACCAGTTAGGTCAAAGCCCATGTCTTGGCCGCTCATGCGAGATTCCATTTCACGTACTTCTTTTTCACTCACACCTAGCTCGCTAGCAACAGTGCTAACCTCAGCTTGGTTGAACCAGCCTAAACGCTTTTTGTTTTTACGAAGATTAAAAAACAATTTACGTTGCGCTTTAGTGGTTGCAACTTTAACTATGCGCCAGTTTTTAAGAACAAACTCGTGAATTTCGGCTTTAATCCAATGCACTGCAAACGACACTAAACGTACACCCACTGTAGGGTCAAAACGCTTAACCGCTTTCATCAGGCCTATATTACCTTCTTGAATAAGGTCAGCTTGTGGTAAGCCGTATCCCGAGTAGCTTTTAGCAATATGTGCTACAAAGCGTAAATGCGACATAATGAGTTGCTTGGCAGCACTAAGATCCCCTTCTTCCTGAAGTCTTTTAGCAAGTTCTTGCTCTTGTTCAACTTTAAGCATAGGAATAGTGCTTACCGCTTGAAGGTAACCGTCCATGCTTGCGCTTTGTTGTCCGACTGTAAGTGCCATTGCGTATAAATCTTTACTCATTTTTCACCTCGGTGATAAACATTTGAAACTATCTTAGCACTCTTTCTCTAAGAGTGCTAACCCCAATTTAAAACTTTTTAAAAGTATAAATCAAGCAGTTTTTAGTATGTGTTTAGTCTACTACAAGCGACTGAATAAGTGATGAATTGAGGGATTGCAGCCAATTAACCTAACCGCATCACCTTATTTACAACTCATTACTTTATGGGAGGATAGTACACAAATATGACAGTTTTAATAACGGGAGGTACAACCCAGTCCGATACGTTACGCATATCAAGCTGGGTTGGTTCACTTATAGTTTGCAGGGGTTTTTATACTTTATCGGGTTCTATTTCTTTAATATATCGATTTACAGAAAGGTACGATCCTACAAATCCTAAGCTTGTTGCTAGTAACACTAAAAAGCCGAGTTCATTAAGCGATAATCCTATTAACGAAAAACTTGTTTGATACACCCCCGCCACACTGCTCACTGCGCTTGAAAGCCACCACATCATCAAACCTACGCATATAAAGGCAAACAAACCACCTATTACACCATACCAAATACCGGTCCACAAAAATGGGGCATGTATAAAGGTGTTCGTTGCGCCTACTAGCTTCATTACTTGTATTTCTTCTTTTTTATCCATGATCGACAAACGAATGGTGTTACCAATAATAAGTGTCACTGAGGTAAGTAGTAATAATGCGATGGTTATTACACTTTCTTTAAGTAAATCTAGTAATGCATTTAAACGCTCTAACCAGGCTATATCGAGCTTACCAAAATCAACTTCACGTTCACTTTCTAATTTAGTTAGCAGTACTTTAGCGGCATTTGGGTGTCTGTGACGTTTTGTTGGAGTAACGAGCACCACATCCGGTAATGGATTTTTATCTAAATACTCCAAAGCTTGCCCAAAGCCAGATACGTCTTTAAATTCAGTTAATGCCTGTTGTTTTGAAATAAACTCAACACTTTCCACTTCTGGGTAAAGTGCTAAACGCTTTACTAATGTTTGCGTTTCTTGCTCGTTCATACTTTCTTTAACGAACAACGATATTTCACTCGCCTCTTCAAAGCCACTACTCACTTGCTGTACGTTTTTAACGACTAAGTAAAGTGTTGCAGGTAACGTTAGGCTCAAACCAAGTACAGCGATAGTCATCATCGACGCAAGCGGCGTGCGCCACATCTCACCTAAGCTATGCACACCTTGGCGAAAAATATTAATAATAAAAAAGTAACCGCCAGCTAATACTGATTTTTTTTGCTTGTCATTACTATTTTGGCGACCTTTAAAAAGTAAACTCATAGTGCCCCCTCAGCAAGCGGGTCTTGAAGCATACGGCCATCTTTTAAGGTTAAGCTACGGTACTTCATACGTGCAACCAAACCCAAATCATGCGTTGCGATAAGAACAGTGGTACCGTGTTTATTAAAGTCTTCAAACAACTTGAGTATTTCCATTGAAAGCTCTGGGTCAAGATTACCTGTTGGTTCATCAGCTAGTAAAATTGGTGGGGAGTTTACAATAGCTCTGGCAATACCAACACGTTGTTGCTCGCCTCCAGATAGCATTGAAGGATGACATTTCACTTTGTCAATTAGGCCTACCTTGTCAAGCGCGCCATGGACCCGTTTAGCTATTTGCTTATGGTGAGTCCCCTCAATAATGAGAGGTAATGCCACGTTATCAAAAATAGTATAGCGCTCTAATAACCTATGATTTTGAAAAATAATACCTATATCACGACGAGCATAAGGAATTTGACGCGAGTTTACTTTGTTTAAATCAACACCGTTGATAAATACACTACCTGCTGAAGGACGTTCCATTAAGCTAATTAACTTAAGCAACGTACTTTTACCCGCACCACTGTGGCCAGTTAAAAAGGCAAGTTCACCCGGTTTAATATGAAAATTAACTTTTTCGAGGGCGCGGTGCCCTCCAGGATAGGTCTTACTTACTTGCTGAAAATTTATCATCTTTTTATTATGCCAACTCCATTAACACATTAATGAAATTAGTATTCCTCGCAATTAAAAAGGGAGCTAGCTCCCTTTTTTGGTAAATTAAACGTCGTCCTCATCTTGGCTAAATAACGCATCAATAAAGTCATCGCTTTTAAAAGCGCGTAAATCATCAATACCTTCACCAACACCAATGTAACGAATTGGAATATTAAACTTATCTGCAACCGCAAAAATTACACCACCCTTTGCAGTTCCATCAAGTTTTGAAAGCGTAATACCAGTTAAACCAACACATTGATTAAACAGGTTTACTTGGCTAATTGCATTTTGCCCTGTGCCTGCATCGATAGTTAGCATCACCTCGTGCGGCGCATCAGGATCAATCTTTTTCATTACACGAGCTATTTTTTCAAGCTCTTGCATTAAGTTATCTTTATTTTGCAAGCGCCCAGCTGTATCAGCAATTAACACGTCTATATTACGTGCTTTAGCCGCTTGGAATGCATCAAACACAACTGATGCACTATCTGCACCTGTATGCTGTGCAATAACAGGAATGCTGTTACGTTCACCCCAAACCTGAAGCTGCTCAACAGCTGCCGCTCTAAACGTATCACCAGCAGCCAGCATAACCGACTTACCTTCGTTTTGAAATTGCTTAGCCATTTTACCAATAGTCGTTGTTTTACCAACACCATTTACGCCTACCATTAAAATGACAAACGGCTTTTTATCTTCGCTTATGACTAAAGGCTGTTCTGCCGTTTTAAGCATCGCAGCCATTTCTTGTTTCATCAACTCATAAAGCGCATCACCATCTTTTAACTGTTTACGGTTCGCTGCATCAGTTAAACGATCAATCAACTTCATGGTGGTATCAACACCTAAATCGGCGGTGAGTAATTGAGTTTCAAGATCTTCAAATAATTCGTCGTCTATTTTTTTTCCACTAAAAATAGACGCAAAACCAGAACCTATATTAACGCGAGTCTTTAACAAGCCTTTTTTAAGACGAGAGAAAAACCCTTCTTTTTTTGGCTTTTCGGCTTTTTTAGCTTCTTCAATTGCAAGTTCTGCTGTGATACGTTCTTGTTCTAAACGCTCATTTTCTACTTCTTCAGCTGCAATACGTTCTTGCTCTAAACGCTCATTTTCTGCTTGTTCAGCTGCAAGGCGTTCTTGCTCTAATCGTTCATTCTCTGCTTGTTCAGCTGCAAGGCGTTCTTGCTCTAAACGTTCATTTTCTGCTTTTTCAGCTGCAAGGCGTTCTTGCTCTAAACGTTCATTTTCTGCTTTTTCAGCTGCAATACGTACTTGCTCTAAGCGCTCATTTTCTGCTTTTTCAGCCGCAATGCGTTCTTGCTCTAAAAGCATCTGCGCTTCTTGTTCTGCTAAGCGCTTCGCTTGCTCTTGCCTTTGAGCTTCAGCGTCCGCTTGTTCTTTTGCTAATAACTCAGCATTCGCTTGCTCTATTGCAAGCTTTTCGGCTTTGATTGCCTCATCTTGTTTTTCAAGGCGTATTTGCTCTAGTCGCTCAGCCTCTACTTTTTCTGCCGCTAATCGTTCTTGCTCTAAGCGCATCTCTTTTTCTTGATCGGCTAAACGTTGCGCATGTTCTTGTCTTTGCACCTCGGCATCTGCTTGCTGTTTTGCAAGCAATTCAGCATTGGCCTGCTCAATGGCAATCTTTTCCGCGTTTTCAGCACGCTGGCGTTCTTGTTCTAAACGCTCTGTTTCAGCCTCTGCTTTTAACCGTTCAGCTTCAGCTTGCTCCTGCGCTAGTTTTTCTTGCTCTAAGCGCTCTGTTTCAGCCTTAGCTTTTATACGTTCAGCTTCAGCTTGCTGCGCTAGTTTTTCTTGCTCTAGCTTCTGCGCCTCTTCTTGCGCTAATACTTGTTGTTTATCAGCTGCTGCTTTTTGCTCTGCTTCTTTTTTATCTGACTTGCCAAAACCGAGCCACGACATGAATTTACTTTTTTTTGTCATACTTGCTAATAACCACTTATAAAAATCTGATAAACTAAAATTTGAAATAGCTTGGCAATGCCCAGCAATAGTTGCTAATAAATACAACCATTCAAAACGTAAGTGTTCAATAGTAACACTTTTAATGCGGTTGAAAAATGAAGCTACACGTAATCGCCCATAATATTATCTGAGCTAGATACCATATACCATTTTTTAGTGAGCTAAATGAGAAAAAAAACAACGCAAAATAAAGCTACTAACAAGCCCAGTGATGGCTTTATTAGAGTGATTAGTGGTCAGTTTCGAGGCCGTAAACTCCCTGTTAAAAACGTAGAAGGCTTGAGACCTACTACCGATCGAATTAAAGAAACTGTATTTAATTGGCTAATGCAAGATACGCGTGACGCAAATGTACTTGATTGTTTTGCCGGTTCTGGTGGATTGGGATTTGAAGCACTATCTCGATTTGCTAAAAGCGCTACATTTATCGAGCTAGACTCATTAGCTGCTAAGCAATTAGAACAAAATATTAGCACTTTAAAGCTCGACAACGCATACGTTAAACATACTAATTCGCTCTCCTTTTTAGAGCAAAAAAACACAAACAAAGCCTTTAATCTTGTATTTGTTGACCCACCATTTCGTAAAGATTTAGCGCAAACAACCTGCGATTTATTAGAAAAAAACCAATGGTTAAGCAACGATGCATTAATTTATGTTGAAGTAGAGGCAGAGCTAGTTGCCTTAGAAACGCCAACCAACTGGTTGTTAATTAAAGAAAAAAAGGCAGGGCAAGTACTTTGTCAACTGTACCAGCGCCAAGCAAATTAATACTGTTTAACGTAATGCGTTTCTGTTAATATTGTCCTTTACATGTGGTGTTGCTTCGGATTACAATACCGCACCATTTTTGAACCACTTGATCAATGTTTGATCAACTTGAGCAACGCTCATAATTTAGGTAGGTGAATTTTTAATGCCAGTAATTAAAGTAAGAGAGAACGAACCGTTTGACGTAGCACTTCGTCGCTTCAAGCGTTCATGTGAAAAAGCAGGAATCCTTTCAGAAGTTCGTCGTCGCGAGCACTATGAAAAACCAACAGCTGAGCGTAAGCGTAAAAAAGCTGCTGCAGTTAAACGTCACATGAAAAAACTTTCTCGTGATAACGCTCGTCGCGTTAAATTATACTAATATATTAGGTCTTGTATAAATGAGCCTTTTAATAACGCTAAAAGATGCGCAAAAAGATGCGATGAGAGCTAAAGACAAGCAACGTCTTAACCCTATTCGTATGGTACTTGCTGCAATCAAGCAACGTGAAATTGACGAGCAAATAACACTAGACGACGCAGGTATTACCTCCGTTATAGTGAAGCTTGTTAAACAACGTCGTGACTCTTACACTCAGTACAAAGATGCTGGGCGTGATGATTTAGCTGATATTGAAGCCAATGAAATAGTAGCACTTGAAACTTTCTTACCTCAAAAATTGAGTGAAGAAGAAATCATTGCTCTCATTGATGCGGCTATTGCTGATACTAACGCAGCAGGTATGCAAGACATGGGTAAAGTAATGGGTATAATCAAAAGCAAAGCCGAAGGTCGTGCCGATATGGGCATAATCTCTGGTTTAATTAAGCAACGATTAACTGCCTAATACTCCCACATACATTAAAGTATGATTGAAGTGAACCGAGCCTTGCGCTCGGTTTCTTTGTTTTTAACTTTAATAAAAAGTACACCTATTAGGTTACTTTAAAATGAAATTTTTTATAGCTTCCCTATTTATTTTGCTATCATTTTGGTAAATTAAAGCACGCTATATTTTGCATCAAGCAAGTATAAAAAAGTAAATTTCATATTCGTTATTCTTCTTATTATTTCAGGACTGTATTTTACTAATGGCTGGAAAGATCCCACGTAACTTTATAGACGATTTACTTGCCAGAACCGATATTGTCGACCTGATAGACTCAAAAGTAGGTCTAAAAAAAGCAGGTAAGGATTATCAAGCTTGCTGCCCATTTCATAACGAAAAATCGCCCTCATTTACCGTATCGCAAGACAAACAGTTTTATCATTGCTTTGGTTGTGGCGCTAATGGTAATGCAATTTCGTTTGTAATGGAGTATGAAAAGCTTGAGTTTGTAGATGCTATTGAAGAAATAGCAAGCATGCTTAACTTAGAAGTACCTCGAGAACAAGGCACAAACTCAGCACCAGAACGTACTGCTGCACAAAAGCGCTCTGATTACGATTTAATGCTTCATACTGCGCGCTTTTATCAACACCAATTAAAACACCACAGTAATTCTGCTGCCGTTATTGAATATGTAAAAGGCCGTGGTTTAAGTGGTGAAACAGTTAAAAAGTTTATGATTGGCTACGCTCCCAGCGAGTGGGATGGATTATGCCTTCAGCTTGGGCGTAATAAAGAACAAAAAGAGCAGTTGGTTGAATTAAAGCTAGCTTCAGAAAAAACACCAGGCAGACAATTTGATTTTTTCCGCGACCGATTAATGTTCCCTATTCGCGATAAACGCGGACGCGTTATTGCATTTGGTGGACGTGTAATGCAAGCTGACCAAGGGCCCAAATATCTAAACTCGCCAGAGACCCGGATTTTTCATAAAGGCTTTGAGCTTTATGGGCTTTATGAAGCAAAGCAAGCCCATAAAAAACTCGAGCATGTAATGGTTGTTGAAGGTTACATGGATGTTGTTGCCCTAGCCGAACAAGGAATTGAATACGCTGTAGCATCTTTGGGCACAGCAACAACAAGCGAGCACATGCATACGCTGTTTAGAACTACTGATAAAGTAATCTGTTGTTACGATGGTGACAGAGCTGGCCGTGATGCAGCCTGGAGAGCGCTTGAAAACGCACTTCCTTATTTAAATGATGGTAAAGCACTGCAATTTGCGTTTTTACCTGATGGCGAAGACCCTGACTCTCTTGTACAAAAAGAGGGGAAGGAGCAATTCGAATTACGCCTAAGCCAAGCGGATGACTTTACTAAAGTATTGTTTAATAAATTAAGCCAAGAAGTAGATTTAACCCTCGACTCAGGGAAAGCTAAATTACTCAGTGCAGCACTTCCACTAATTGAAAAAATCCCAAGTGAATTTTATCAAGAAAACATTCTTGAACAATTAGGGCGTTTAATCGGAAGAACACGTGAGCAATTAAATAACCGTTTAAAAACGCCAAAGCAACAGCATTCGATTGAGCGTAAGTTTAAAATAACACCAATGCGTCAAGCGATTGGTATTTTAATTCAACATCCTAACTTAGCTAAAAATGTGCCATATTTACCTGAACTCGCACAAATGAATATTGCTGGTATAGGGCTGTTGTTACGTTTACAAGAACAAGCTTTAGAGAAAGAAAATGTTACCACTGCACAATTGCTCGAATTTTTTAGAGGAACTGAAGATTATGAGCCATTAATCAAGCTTGCAACGTGGCAACACGACATAAATGAAGAACGTTTAGAAACGGTTTTTAAAAATACTTTTAAGTTTATTGAAGATCAGTGTTTAAATTATCGACTCGAGACCCTATTAATAAAGGACAAGACTCAAGGCCTTAGTAGCGACGAAAGACTTGAGTGTCATTTGTTAATGACAGCGTTAAAAGCGACTAACAGTTAGGGTCCGTTTATCTTTCGAGGTTAAGTTTACAGCAGTGTGTTTGGTATTTAGACAAGACAGAGCCTATGTAGTGTGGTTATTTCACATAAATAGGCGATAACGCAGCATAAATGCCAAACACGCGCTGCCCTTTGGGTTCGACCCAAGGGAGGTTTACTCTTTGTTGCTCGGTTTTTACTTAGCCCACTAGGTTACAAACCTCGCGCCGCGATTAAACCACCCTTGGATAGAATAAACTTTAATCCTGAAAGACCAACAGACCCTAGTCAAAATTGATTTAAACTGTTATACTGTGCTATTCACTGCGTCACATTATTCTAGTTGGCTTTAAGGCAAACTACATGATGGCGCCTGTTGTATCAACTTATCAGAGTGGAAGAAAAAATCTCTATGGATCCAACTCCTCAGTCACAATTAAAACTTCTGATTCAAAAAGGTAAAGAGCAAGGCTACTTAACTTTTGCAGAAGTAAATGATCACCTTCCACAAGACATTATAGACTCAGATCAAGTAGAAGATATCATAAGCATGATTAATGACATGGGTATCAAGGTTAGCGAAAACGCGCCTGATGCTGATGAATTAATGATGCAAGAAACAACGACAGACGAAGACGCAGCTGAAGCTGCC
>NZ_AUTL01000021.1:0-2112 GCF_000498015.1 Pseudoalteromonas sp. TAE79 | reverse complement strand
CTGCTATTGGTGGTTTTTTATTTGGTTTTGACTCGGGCGTGATTAACGGCACGGTGTCGGCACTCGGTAATGCGTTTAATTCTAGCAGTGTGGCTACGGGCTTTAACGTAGCGTCTGTGTTACTTGGCTGTGCCCTAGGTGCACTTGCTGCGGGGCCGCTGGCTGATAAATTTGGCCGCCGTGCAATTATGATCATCACCGCGATTATTTTTGCCATTAGTGCATTTGGCTCAGGCATTAGCGAAAGCTCTGCGGAGTTTATTTTTTACCGTTTATTTGGTGGCTTAGGTATTGGTGCTGCATCGGTATTAGCGCCAGCTTATATTGCAGAGGTTGCGCCACCAGCACTTCGTGGTCGTTTAGCTACACTACAACAACTCGCTATTGTACTGGGTTTATTTGCGGCGTTTTTAAGTAACTATTTAATTGCTGATGCAGCTGGTAGTGCACAAAATATTTTAATGCTTGATACAGCCGCTTGGCGCTGGATGTTTTGGGCTGAGCTTGTGCCTGCAGTGTTGTTTTTAGTCGGTGTATTGTTTATTCCTGAGTCGCCTCGTTATTTAGTGGCGCAAGGTAAAGTAGCCGATGCAAAAGCGGTATTTAGTAAAATATCGAACGACAATGTTGATGCGCAAATAAGCGATGTTAAACGCTCCTTACATAGTGATACAAAGCCAAGTATTCGCGATTTATTTATTGATGGCAGTAAAAAAGTACACCCAATTGTTTGGGTGGGTGTGGCACTGAGTGTATTTCAGCAATTTGTGGGTATTAATGTGGTGTTTTATTACGGCTCTGAGCTTTGGCAAGCCGCTGGGTTTGATGAGTCGCAATCGTTATTTATAAATGTATTAGCGGGCACCACTAATATTGTATCGACCTTTATTGCCATTGCCCTAGTTGACAAAATTGGCCGTAAACCACTGCTATTAGTAGGCAGTATTGGTATGTTTATCAGCTTAAGCGCGCTTACTTATATATTTGGCAGTGCAGGCCTTGATGAAGCAGGCAAACTTGCCCTTAGCGATAACATGGGTACGTTTGCGCTTATTATGGCTAACTTATTTGTGGTATTTTTTGGCTTAAGTTGGGGCCCAATTGTATGGGTATTATTGGGCGAAATGTTTAATAACCGTATTCGTGGTGCTGCCCTTGCCGTTGCTGCCAGTGCGCAGTGGATTGCTAACTTTGCAATTACCATGACCTTCCCTATTATGCTTGCTAACATTGGCCTTGCCGGTGCTTATGGCTTTTACGCGTTATCGGCACTTATAAGCATATTTTTTGTTGTTAAATACATAAAAGAAACACGTGGTAAAACGCTTGAATCTATGTAATTTTTAAAAGCGGTGATTTTATTCGCCAGCAAAAAAAGTAACGGGTGCTAACTACTTAGCGCCTAATCAACAATTATCAATCGAAATGAAACAAACCGGTTTAGGCGTTTCTATTGTTTGGGAAATTTAAAAATGATAACAGAATTCACCCCAGTATCGGCTGCAATAGGCGGTGCATTAATAGGTATAGCGTGTACGTTATTACTGGTTTTATACGGAAAAATTGCGGGCATATCAGGCATTGTTAAGTCTGTATTTGCTAAAGCAAATTCAGACTCTCGTTGGCAGTTATACTTTATTTTAGGGTTGTTGTTGGCAGGTATAGCAGTAAGAGTATTTGCCCCTTCTTTATTAGAAGGCGAATTGCAATTACCGCCTTGGCTTATTGTTGTTGCGGGGCTTTTAGTTGGCGCGGGTACAACTTTAGCTAACGGGTGCACAAGTGGCCATGGCGTGTGCGGCATGTCGCGCTTTTCTACTCGCTCTTGGGTTGCAACATGCACATTTATGCTTGTCGCCTTCATTACAGCAAACCTTGTAGGATAAATAATGAAAGCAATTATGATGGTTGTTATAGGCTTTATATTTGGCTTAGGACTTATTATTAGCGGGATGACAAACCCTGCTAAAGTGATTAACTTTCTTACCTATGGAAACCAATGGGACGCAAGCTTAATTATAGTGATGGCTGTTGCCATGCTAATAATGATGCTTACATGGTTATGGGTTGCAAAAAAAGAGAAGCCACTTCTTTCAGGAACGTTTAATTTAA
>NZ_AUTL01000020.1:0-4257 GCF_000498015.1 Pseudoalteromonas sp. TAE79 | reverse complement strand
TGGCTCGCCTTATGTTTTCCCGGCCAGACGAGCAAGCCATCGTCCACATATGGGGCCAGATACGCTAAACCGGGCCATTTCTAAACTCTTTGGTCGCGAGCCTGGGCGCAAAAAACAGCCACCCAATAAAATGGGTAAACTCGAACACTTTACCGTACACGATTTACGCCGCACCTTTCGCAGTCTTGCTGCATCTTTAGGCATTGCAGGCAACGTGGCCGAACGCTGTCTTAACCATAAGCTAAAAGGCGTTGAGGGTATCTACGACCGACACGATTACTTTGAAGAGCGCCGTATTGCCCACTAAACCGTAGCTGATGTGGTTGAACCGCTGGTGAACTTTGAGCCCGCTTCACAACACCACACAGGAGGGCGTTAACATGCAACTGATGATGCGACTCGCCCCCATTACCTTTCCAATAGCCATGCTGGCAGGCCTTGGTTGGTGTATTGGCATTGCCTTACTCGAACAACCTCATGGCATAGGCTACGCACTTACCCGGCATTGCCTGATGGTATTCGTGGTACTCGCTCCTTGGCTGACGTTAAAACTCACGTTCTACGTGATTGTCAGCCTAGGACGTAAACTAGGACTCATCCCGCCTGCACGCCCAACGTACAGCCTAGGTTATGAAGAATCACTCTATTGGTTCAGAGTATTGGCGTTCTTCGATGGCAAACGCAGCCGTATGCCAAAAAAGTCAATCAGGCGAAACTAACAAGACAGCCAACTGCTCACTTACTGTGGGCAGTTGGGACAATGGGGCAACATTTGATACCACAGGCTTTAGAAGGTGAATAAGAGGGATTTGAACCGCCCCAAGGAATGGGGCAATTGGGGATGCGGTAACAACTCCTAACCGCATCAAGAATACCAAACTTGCAAAAGTCCCAAATTGGGACTAACATCTATTTATGAGAATTATCGCACTATCAACCTTAAAAACATTTTGGGAAGACAGCTCAGAATACATTGACGCTAAAGAGCCAACGTTAGCGTGGTATAGGCATGCATTAAACGCTGATTGGGGAGCACCGGCGGATGTGAAACAGGACTTTAGAAATGCCAGCATCCTCAAAGATGGGCGTGTCGTGTTTAACATTGCCGGTAATAAATACCGGTTAGTTGTTTGGATCAATTATGCCTACAAAGTGGTTTACATACGGTTTATCGGCAGCCATGCGCAATACGATAAAATTGATGTACAAACGATTTGAAGCCAAAAGGTAGTAACAAGAGGTAAATATAATGGACATCAGACCTATTAAAACAGATGCCGACTACCGCGCGGCATTAAACGACATCGAAAACCTAATGATGGCGGAGCCTGATACCGTCGAAGGCGAAAAGCTGGACATTTTGGTTACGTTAGTCGAGGCCTACGAAGCAAAGCATTTTCCAATGGATTTGCCAGACCCTGTTGAGGCAATAAAGTTTGAGATGGAGAGCAAAGGCTTAACCGTTAAAGATCTTGAACCCATGATAGGTAAAAGCAATCGTGTTTATGAAATCCTAAACCATAAGCGATCACTCACGCTAAAAATGATTTGGAAACTTCATGAAGGGCTAGGTATTCCAGCCGAGTCGCTGATCAAGCCACCGCAAGTTCGCGCTTCATAGCGCTGCGAATCAAAATTAGTTTGTTATGAATGACGCTCGCTACCCAAACATTTCTGCTATTGATAACAGGCTAGCTGAGCTTGAAAATGAAAAGCAGCAGCTTCTCGCATTGAGAGAGGCTTTGCGTAGCGCTCAAATCGAGCGTTCAGTACAGGCATTCACGCCAGAACAAAAGGTCGCCCTATTCAGACAACGATTTCGTGGAAGAGAGGATATCTTTGCAAATCGTTGGCAAAATCAACAGGGCCGCAGTGGCTATTCCGTAGCCTGTGATAATGAATGGGTAAACGGGGTTTGCAACAAACCCCGCATTAAATGCCAAGACTGTTCACACCGAAAGTTTAGCGAACTAAACGAGCACATTATTTACAGGCACCTTGCCGGTCATCAAGTAGTGGGGCTGTATCCCTTACTGAAAGATAATACGTGCTATTTGTTAGCCGCCGATTTTGACAAAGGCTGTTGGCAAGAAGAAGTCAAAGCAATGTCTAAAGCGTGCCAAGCGTTTGATATTCCTCACGCGATAGAAATCTCGCGTTCTGGCAACGGGGCGCACTTATGGATCTTTTTTGAAACCAATATCCCAGCGAACCAAGCTCGGGCACTGGGTTTCGCTTTGCTTGATAAAGCCATGGAAATATTTCCTAATCTATCGTTTGGCTCCTATGACAGGCTCTTTCCTAACCAAGATGTCCTTCCTGAAGGCGGGTTTGGCAATCTCATTGCGCTACCACTTCAAAAGGAGGCTCGCCTTTCAGGCCGTAGTTGCTTTGTTGACAGTGATCTGAATGCCATCGATGATCAATGGCAGTATCTTGCTGGGCTTAAAACACTCACTCAGTCGAGTATTGACCAACTCATAACAACCATTTCACCCAACACCCTATTACTATCCGAACAGGGGCTAACAGACAACCGCCCACCTTGGGAAATCACAGCCAAAGCCGCACCAATAAAATTAGAGTCTTTGCCAAAAAACGTGACCATTACCTTGGCCAACCATATCTACTTTTTGATGAGCGAGTTACCTGGGCCACTACTGGCAGGACTCAAGCGATTAGCTAGTTTTTCTAATCCTGTGTTTTTTAAAACACAAGCGTTGCGTTTTTCAACCCATGGCATTCCAAGGTTTATTTCCTGTGCTCGTATTGAAAACGGTTATCTAGCACTACCGCGAGGCTGCCTCGATGATGCGATTACTTTGCTACAAGAGCAAAACATTTTGCCACTATTTGACGATAAGCGTGAAACCGGTAAACCATTATTAAAACTTACCCCTGAGTTCACTTTGCGAAAGAACCAGCGTGACGCAGTGGCCGCAATATCTAAACATGACTTCGGTATTTTGCATGCGCCAACCGCATTTGGAAAAACGGTTACTGCCATTGGTATGATCGTAAAACGCAAAGTAAATACCCTAATACTGGTTCATAGCCGGCAACTGCTCGAACAATGGCAAGAGCGATTACGCACGTTCCTACCCGAAATAACCATTGGCAGTATAGGCGGGGGGAAAAGAAAGCCGAGTGGCATTATCGACATTGCCACCTACCAAAGCTTGGTCAATAAAAAAGACAATTCCATCACGCCTCTCATCCAAGACTACGGCCACATTATTGTTGATGAATGCCATCACTTATCCGCGCCAAGGTTTGAAATGGTACTCAACGAGGTAAGAGCAAAGTATGTATTGGGCCTAACAGCAACACCAGAGCGACAAGATGGTCATCAAAAGATCATTTTTATGGCGGCAGGACCAATTCGCTACAAAGTGAAACAAAGCCCTGATGAGCAATTTACTCAAACCGTGATGATTCATCAGCGCTACGATATACCGCCAGCTGAGCTAATAACAACAGATGAGCGCCCAAAAATAAGCGATGCCTACCGCTGGCTTGTCAATAATGAGCAGCGCACTTCAAAAGTTGTCTCAGACGCCTCTCAGTGTGTTCAAAATGGCGGACACCCGTTAGTCCTTACAGAGCGAAGAGAGCACGTAGAGTACATACACTCACGACTTACCGAGTTGGGTATAAGCACTGTCGTACTCAAAGGCGCCATGAAAGCTGCGGAACGCAAGAACGCTGACAATCATCTGCAATCGGCTCAAGTCGTCGTCGCCACAGGAAAATATGTGGGCGAAGGATTTGACCTGCCAAGACTGGATACGTTGTTTTTGGCCATGCCAATCGCATGGAAAGGCACGTTGGCCCAATATGCTGGTCGTATTCATCGTGAGTCGGAAGGAAAAACACAAGTCACCATTCACGACTATGTGGACTGCGCCCTCCCTATGCTGCAACGCATGTTTAAAAAACGCGAGAAAAGCTACAAGGCAATGGGGTACGCCCTTGAGTACATTGATTACAACAGTAACAAGCAACCTTCACTGAAGTTGGAAAACACCTCTTCATCAAATCCCAAGTCAAAATAAACAGCAGCACTTGATTAAACACTTCCCCATGCCTTTATCCCCTTACGCCAAAACCACTATCCGTTTGGCTTTTGGATCGAAACGCCAAACGGGGAAATTAGCCCATTTGCGCTCCGGCATCGGCACTGAGATCAATCACGCGCACTTGCTGGCCGGCTTTTACACGCTTGCCGATACTGCCCAGATGGCTTTCGAGCGTCAC
>NZ_AUTL01000019.1:0-5580 GCF_000498015.1 Pseudoalteromonas sp. TAE79 | reverse complement strand
GGCTGCAGCTACCGCTGATTTTTTGTCATCAACGGGGGCATCAGTTTGTGGCTCTTCACTCACTGTTTGCTCAGCGTTATCTAATACTTGTGCTGCTTTTTTAGCTTTAGCTCGAGCAATGGCTGCAGCGACTGCTGATTTTTTATCATCAACGGGTGTAGTCTCGGCCGATTCATCTGTTTGCGATTTTTGCTCTTTATATTTACGCGCTTGTTCTTTACGTAGTGCGCGTTCTTTTGCTACTTCGCTGTTATCTGGCTCTAGTTCTTCGCCTTGTTGCTTTTTAGCTTTAGCGCGTGCAATAGCGGCAGCAACAGCTGATTTTTCATCGCCGTTATCTGATTTATTTTTAACGCGGGCTAGTGCCTCTGCTACTTTTTGTTTTTCGTCAGCAGACTTAGCAGCAGGTTTGCGTTTATGGCGGTTTTGGCGTTCTTCTTGCTCACGCTCTAAACGTTCTTTTCGGGCATCAAAACGCTCTTTTGCTCTGTCGGCTTTAATTTTGTCAGCTTGTTGTTCTTTAATTTCAACTTTGGCTATACGGTAGTACTGTACAAGAGGGATTTCGCTTGGGCACACGTATGCACAAGCACCACATTCAATACAATCAAATAAATTGTGCTCTTGTAGTTTGTCGTACTCTTTTGATTTAGCAAACCACTGCAATTGTTGTGGCAATAAAGAAGCAGGGCAGGCATCGGCACAGGCGCTACAACGTATACAGGCTTTTTCAGGGCCGGGTTCCGCTAGCTCTTTATGATCAGGCGCTAAAATACAGTTAGTGGTTTTAACTATGCCAATACGTACTGTGGGTAGTGTAAAGCCCATCATTGGGCCGCCCATCACAACACTTTGCTGCGGTACAGGAGAGAAACCTTGGCAATCAAGTAAATGCTTTATTTCAGTACCAAGCAGTGCCCATACATTTCCAGGTTTATGAATAGTGTTGCCTGTTACTGTAACTATACGTTCAATTAGCGGTTTACCTTCATAAACGGCTTGTTGTACGGCAAACAAAGTACCCGTGTTATGCACTAAAATACCAATATCGGCTGGAATACCAATGCTAGGAACTTCACGGTTAGTAAGTAATTTAATTAATTGCTTTTCACCGCCAGATGGATAAATAGTTGGCACCGTTTGAATAATAATTTTTGAGTTATGCTCAGCTGCTTGCTTCATTGCTGCAATAGCTTCAGGCTTGTTATCTTCTATACCCACAATGCACAGTGTTGGGTTTAAAAGTTGCTGCATTATTTCAATGCCTTGGATAACTTCTTTAGCGTGTTCGCGCATTAAAACGTCATCGGCAGTAATATAAGGTTCGCACTCAACTGCATTTACAATCAAAAATTCGATAGGTTGCTTGGTATCTGCTTTTACATATGTAGGAAAACCAGCACCACCCATACCGCTAATACCGGCTTGGTGAATAATATTTATAAGCTCGTCATGACTAAGCTCAGCAGGATTTTTATTTTTATTTAGAGCTACCCATTCGTCTTTGCCGTCTGGTTCAATAATAACACTTAGTTCAGGCAGGGCCGATGGATGTGCTGATGGCATAGGTGCAATATCAGTAACCACACCAGAGCTTGGCGCATGCACAGGTACCGACCAGTTAGCAGCAGGCTCTGTTAGTGGTTGGCCTTTTAATACGTGTTGGCCTTTTTCTACAAGTAACTTACCATTTGCGCCTATGTGCTGCTTAAGCGCAACAATGAGTTTGTCGGGCAAAGGTAGGCGAGTGATACTCGCACTATTAGAGAGTGATTTTTGTTGTGGTGGGTGTATGCCGCCAGGAAATGCCCACACGGTGCCTTTTTTTATTTGTTCAAGTAACTTGTCCACTCAAACCTCTAATCTATTTGTGTAACAGGAATAGCGTCTAGCTGCCATTTCCAGTTTTGTTTAGTTTCGGCTACAGGTAGCATATCAATGCAATCTACAGGGCAAGGCTCAACACATAAATCACAGCCAGTACATTCATCAATTAACACGGTATGCATTTGACGAGTTGCGCCCAAAATAGCGTCAACTGGGCAGGCTTGAATACATTTGGTACAGCCAATACATTCATCTTCGCGAATATAAGCCACTGTTTTTATAGGTTCTGCTTGCTCGCCACCGGCAAGTGGTTTTTCATCAACCCCCATTAAGCCGGCAAGCTTTTTCATGGTAGATTCGCCGCCTGGTGGGCATTTATTTATTTCATCGCCATTAGCTATGGCTTCGGCGTAAGGGCGACAACCCGGGTAGCCACATTGTCCGCATTGAGTTTGCGGTAAAATAGTATCAATTTGCTCAACAATAGGGTTACCTTCAACGCGAAAGCGAATTGCTGCAAACCCTAAAATAAGTCCAAAAATGAGTGCTAGCGAACCAATCGCTATCAAGGCATAAAACAAGGTCATATTAAAACTTCACTAATCCAGTAAAACCCATAAACGCCATCGACATTAAGCCTGCAGTGATCATTGCAATAGAGGCGCCTTTAAAAGGCGTAGGAACGTCAGCAGCTGCTAAACGCTCTCGTAGTGCTGCAAACAATACAAGCACTAAAGAAAAACCAACAGCAGCACCAAAACCATATACTGCAGATTGTAAAAACGAATGATCTTCTTTGATATTTAATAAAGCCACACCTAATACCGCACAGTTAGTGGTGATCAGCGGTAAAAATATGCCAAGTAAGCGATATAGGGTAGGGCTGGTTTTACGCACAACCATTTCGGTAAATTGCACTACAACGGCAATCACTAAAATAAAGCTCATGGTGCGTAAAAAAGCGATATCCAGAGGGATTAAAATATATTGATTAACTAAATAGCTAGTTACAGAGGCAAGGGTAAGCACAAACGTGGTTGCCAAAGACATACCGATCGCCGTATCAAGCTTACCTGATACGCCCATAAACGGACATAAGCCTAAAAATTGTACTAATACAAAGTTATTAACCAGAACGGTTCCAATCAATAACAAGACATATTCTGTCATGTGTGCCTCACGCTATTAAAGTCCTGCTTATTATCCTTTTTTCTGCCCCGATAAACAACATTTGCGAGTCGTTATCAGTTAAATAAACGCAAGGACAAACATATTGATCACAAGGCTGTAAAATTAATGTGATTTTGATGTAAGGAATTAGTCAAATAGCAGAAACAAAAAAAGAGCAATGTATGCTCTTTTTTGTATTAATTGAAAACTAATTAAATGTCTTTAGGTTTTTCTATGTAATAACCTTGAACGCCATCTAAACACAACGTTTCTATAATGTGTTTTTCTTCTTGGCTCTCAACACCTTCAGCAAATACGCTAACACCAATGCGGTGGGCTAAATCGACCATTAAGCGCATAAAGTACTGATTGTTTTTATCGTCTTCTAGGCCGCGAGTGTAACTTGCATCCATTTTAATAAAGTCAGGTTTTAAATCGCGGAAAAACTTAAATGAAGTTAAGCCAACACCAAAACGTTCAACTGTAACGCGTGCGCCAACACGGTGAACCATGTCGATAAAGCGCTTACTAGCCTTGATGTTTTGCTGTAAACCAAACTCGCTTACCTCAAATACTAGTTTAGATGCAATATGCGTATCTTTCAATAATCGGCGCTCTAGCCAAATTACAAACTGATCGTTGTGTGCACTAGAAGCTGTTACGTTTAAACCAAAAAACTTTTCAGATAAATTACGGCTTTTAACTTTTTCAAGAGAAGAGTCGATGATTAAGCGATCAATTTCTATTGCCATATCAAGTTTTTCGGCCATTGCTAAAAAAGAAGCGGTAGGCAGTACCTGATTGTCTTCTGTTTTAAATCGAACTTGTACTTCAGCGTAGGCTTTTATGCTTTTACCAAGCGGCATAATGTTTTGCATCACTAAATGCACACGCTTAGATTCAATAACTTCCTTAATAACCTTACGCCAGTTTTGATTACCAAACCCCGCACTTACGTTATTAACTAAATCGGTTTCGCGTTGTACGTGCCATGCATTAACTTGCTTTGACTGCGCCATGCTCATCGCGTTATCAACAACAGAAAGCAGTTCGCCTAACGGTTTACCTTTTTCGTAACCTACAATACCCGTATTAGCTACCGAGCTTAACTCTTGGTTTTGTTGGTATTGCGTGAAGCGCGATTGCAGGTTTTCACCAAAGCGCTCAGCTTCTTTTAAAGGAATGTGGGGTAGTACTACCGCAAAATCAGAGCTGTTTAATCTAAATACTTGGCTACCCGTGTAAGTGCCGCTTATGTGCTTAATAATATCAGCAACGCCTTTAACGTACTCGTCACCTTTTTGATAACCACGGCTTTGGTTTATAGCTTGTAGTTCGCTACAACGAACCATAGCTAAAGAGCCAAATGTACTTTGCTCAGTGTTTTCAATATTTTTTTCGTAATACTCAACAAACATATTACGATTACCAAGCGAGGTAATTACATCTTTGTACGCTTCATGCTTGATAGTCATAGCAGCGCTTTGAATGTCTTCGTTTTTGTTTTTTAAAAAATGTGATAACCGATTAAAACTAGGTACTAAATCTTTTCCCATTTTTTTCAATCGAGTGCCATCTAATGCTGCTTCTAAATCATTATCAAGTTGGTTTTGATTGATATAAATATCGATAATGTCAGCAACTGTTGTACTTATATTTTTATTTAAATGGTAAAAAATAGATTTCATTAGAATTATTGGAATAATAACTAAAATGGCAGAAATCAAAATAACAATAAAAAGGGAAGTTTGTAGCTGCGACGCTAAATGCTCAATGTTAAGTACAAATTCAACTTTTATATCTGCGGCATCGTTTACAGCAAACTGTGGGCGTACAGAGTTAAAGTTAGAGAGTACAAAATCAGCAAACATTGGTAATTGAGTAGGGGGGTTAATGCTAAATACTTCAGCACCTTGGTAATCTCTTAGAGTAAAGCTTGAAAACGTATTACCATCTGCAATTGATTGTTTTAAATTTTGAGCAGAAATATCGTCTAAAGAAAGGTCATTAATATACTTAGTAACAGTTGTTTGTGCATTTTTTTGTGCATCACTTACCGCAGTATCAAAGCTTATAGATATGAAGTAGCTTCCTGCTGCAACACACAATAACCAAGAGGTAATTTGTATAAAAATAAGTTTTTTAAATCCAGCCATGTTTTCAGTCTTTTAATGATCAAAAGGGAAGGAATCAAGTCCTTGATTAATAAACTAAGTACAGCGCATTAAAGAATTAAACTAATGCTTTAGTTATATAAGGAAGAGTAGTGGAAATAGCTTGAAATGTCTATGAAATTCTTAGAATTGGCTCCCCCTCCCCGACTCGAACGGGGGACCTGCGGATTAACAGTCCGTCGCTCTAACCAACTGAGCTAAGGGGGAACTAAAGTACTGATATTATGATGATTTGGCTCCCCCTCCCCGACTCGAACGGGGGACCTGCGGATTAACAGTCCGTCGCTCTAACCAACTGAGCTAAGGGGGAACTATATCATAAACATAAACTTGGCTCCCCCTCCCCGACTCGAACGGGGGACCTGCGGATTAACAGTCCGTCGCTCTAACCAACTGAGCTAAGGGGGAA
>NZ_AUTL01000018.1:0-501 GCF_000498015.1 Pseudoalteromonas sp. TAE79 | reverse complement strand
ATAATCAAAAGATGATAAGGGTATTGTGAAGCAACCAAAAGATCGGTCAACCGATCAAAAATACCTTAACTGATCGGTGTTAACTGAAAAGTGGCTTTTTTTTGCTTTAAAGCATGCTAAATTAGCTGAAATTTATAAATGGAGAAACCAGTTGGAATTTTTATACGAATACGGTTTGTTTTTTGCTAAAACAATTACTTTTGTTATCGCTATAGCAGTTATTCTAATGCTAATAGTTGGCGCTGCAGTTAAGCCTAAAGCCAAAAAAGGTGAAATACAAATTGACGACATATCAGAGCAATTAGTTGATCTTAAAGAAAGCTTTCTACAAAATACGCTGGGTAAAAAAGAGCTTAAAGCACACCAAAAACAGCTTAAATCGCAAAGTAAAAAAGCAGATAAAGATGAGCCTAAACCTCGTTTATATGTAATTGACTTTGTAGGTAGTATGGACGCTCACGAAGTAGAAAGCTTACGAGAAGAAATAACAGCCATTATCTC
>NZ_AUTL01000017.1:0-7816 GCF_000498015.1 Pseudoalteromonas sp. TAE79 | reverse complement strand
ATTTGCATTCGGCTTGGCGGCAGCGAGTTTCTTCCCAGCAATTATTATGGGTATATTCTCTAAAACAATGAACCGCGAAGGCGCAATTGCAGGCATGGTAACGGGTATTGGCTTTACCGCTGCGTATATCATTTTCTTCAAGTTTGTTAGCCCAGAGCTAAACAGCCCTGAAAACTGGTTCTTAGGTATTTCACCTGAAGGTATTGGCTTAATTGGTATGATTATTAACTTTGCAGTAGCTGCAATTGTTCTTAAGTTTACTAAACCTACACCAGTTGAAATTCAACTAATGGTTGAAGGTATTCGTAACCCTAAAGGATCGGCTGAAGCGCATGACCATTAGCCACAATTTATAAGTTACAGTTTAGAAAACATAAAGCACCAAAAGCCCGACTTTAGTCGGGCTTTTTATTTGTTTAATAAATAAGTACATTGGTGTTGTGTATACTTTTTAATGAGTACAACAATGAGTGTAGAGCAACAAGAAATAGCCCAATACGTTTGTTTGCAAGCGCCTTTTACACTGCTTGATAGCAGCGCATACGAATATTTTGTAAATCATCTTGATATTATTTACCTCACCCGCGAAAACCAAACGCAGTGGTTACAAAGTGAAAACCCTAAACTATTTTTAATTCGCTCTGGTTTGTACGACCTAGTTGATGGCAAGGGGGATGTTGTTACACGCTTAGCGCAAGGTGATTATTTTGGTTTTCCGTCGCTGTTAACCGGCGAAGCAATTCAAAATAGGTTAGAGGTACAAAAAGAAGGCATAGTGTATATGCTCTCTCAAACGCATTTTGATTATTTACGCCGAGAATACAAATCGTTTGAGCAATATTTTGTACGCGCTCATGCTAACCGGTTGTTGTCATCGCATTATAAAAGTAAAAACGATAGTTGGTCTGAACGTAAAATATCAGAGCTGATGACCCGCACAGCAATTACACTTTCGCCCGATGCAAGTATTAGGCAAAGCGCTAAAAAAATGAAAGAGCATGGTGTCTCGTCAATAATGATAACGCAGCACGCACACTTAGTGGGAGTTGTGACTGACCGCGATTTACGTAATCGAGTACTTGCTGACGAGGTAGACCCACAAGATGCAGTCAGCAGTATTATGACCGCCAAGCCCAAGTTTATATTTGAAAATAACCGGGTGTTTTCGGCGCTGCACTTAATGCTTAAATACAATATTCATCATTTGCCCGTGCTCGACGAAAACCATAACCCGATAGGAATGATAACCAGCACCGATTTACTGCGCCAACAAAAAAGTGACCCCGTACAGCTTATTGGGCGCATATACAAAGCGCATACTGTTACTGATTTAAAACGCTACGCAAAAGAAATCCCCGAACTTTTGCGTGGTTTTTCGTACAACATTGACGACATATCGCTAATTGGTAAATTACTGAGTGGTTTAACTGATGCGCTTACATCGCGCCTTATTCATTTATTTCAAGAAGAGCATGGCGCAGCGCCAACCAGCTTTAGTTTTATTTGCTTTGGCTCGCAAGCACGAGAAGAACAAACCCTGCATTCAGATCAAGATAACGGCTTATTACTTCCAAACGACTTAACTCCCGAGCAACACGCTTACTTTAAAAGCATGGGGGAGTTTGTATGTGAAAACTTAGTTGAATGCGGCATTAGGCGTTGCCCAGGTAATATTATGGCAAGCAGCGATGAGTGCCGTATGAGCGTAAACGACTGGAGCGAGCGATTTTTTAAATGGATAAAAAGCCCAACGCCTGATGCAATGCTTAACTGTAAAATATTTTTTGACCTGCGATTTATTGAAGGCTCAAATACTTTATACACCGCTTTTTGCGAGCAATTAATTCGTATATCGCGTAACGACTTATTCTATGCCGCAATGGCAACCGACATAAGCAGCAACAGCGTGCCAATTGGTTTATTTAATAAATTTAAAACTGAAAAAACAGATCAAAATAATAAATATATAGATTTAAAAAAACGCGGTGTCGTAATTATAAATGACATAGTGCGGTTATATGCTCTAAAAGCGGGTATTAGGCGCGCCAACACACAAGAGCGGTTGGACGCACTACTAAAGCATAAACTGATCAGCAAAGAAGATATATACAACCTAAAAGACTGCTGGCGGTTCTTAACGCAGCTTCGCTTGAGTACACAAATAAACGAAGAGGGTTTACCGAGTAATTGTATTAACCCTAATAAATTAAACTCATTAGAGCGCCATCAACTAAAAGAAGCGTTTTACCTTGTTAAACAAGCGCAGCAAGCCGCCGCGTTTAAGTTTGCTCGCGGCAGTTTATAATGATGGATTACTAACATGGTAAAAAAGCTGCTCACTCGGTATTTAAAGCGCCGTAAATTACTAGGCAAAAATGCCTTACAACAACGTTATTTGGTGATTGATTTAGAGCTCACTGGCCTTGATGCAAAACAGCACGAAATTGTATCACTAGCGTGGGTGATAATAGATAACCAATGTATAAAAATGAGCGAGTCGCAGCACCTTATAAATAAAGACGTAAAAAGCCTTGAGCAAAGTCCTGTTTTTCATGGGATTAGTGATGATGCTATAGCAAAAGGGCAAAGCCTAAATAGTATATTAACGCAGTTAAGCAGACATTTTAGCGACTGTATTTTAGTGTTTCATAATGCCATGCTCGACTGGGGATTTTTAAAAATAGCGCTTAAAAATGCCAATATAACGATACGTCCCAAACTCATAATCGACACACTCCATATTGAACAAAAGCGCTTACTTCATCATTCAACTGAAATAAAACAAGATGATTTAACCCTAAATGCCTGTCGCACACGTTATGAGTTACCGAGCTATCATTGCCATCATGCCCTTACTGACGCACAAGCGACCGCCGAGTTACTGCTAGCCCAGTGCCATCAAATAAGCCGTGGCAAAGAGTTGCAGTTGAGGTCAATAATTTAACAAAACTACAGCATTTACTAATTACTTTGTTAAGATAAGAATTTTAAAAGGATTTATTATGGTAATTGAAGCCGCCAGTAAGTATTACAACCAGTTAAACAATGACCTTAAAGCAGTTAAAAAATACATTCATAATAATTTTGGTGTGTTTCTTACTATTCTTTACTTACTGGGTAGTTTGTCAGGTGTCGTGTATCTTTACGTTTTACTTAATAACTTCTCGATTGATGTATTCAACTTTATTGAAATAAGTGACTTTTTACTGGCACTGATTTCAAATCCTTTACTTATTACTCTTTATACTACGCTCATCGTTATAACTGCTATTTATTTCAATTGGCGCTCAGGACACACACCAGACCCTAGTAAAACAAACATTTTAAAAAGACTTTATTATGGCTTTTGTTACCCGTACTATTTATTAAAACCTAGTTATACAGCGGTATTATTTTTAGCACTTATAATACCTACATACCCTACTATATTGGCGCATTTTCATAGTAAAGATATAGTAAACGAAAAAACAATGAGTTATCACTTATCATTAAATTATCCAATTGCTCAGAGTAAAGTAACTCAAATTCAAAATGTTCAAATAGTAGCCTCAACAATTGGGAATTTATTTGTTTATGATAATAAACAAGATAAGTTACTTATTATTTCACAAGAAAATATTTCAGCATTAATACCTAACCTACACCAAGAAAAAACGATTAAGCCAAAGTCAAAAGCTGCATCAAGCACACAGTAATTAAACATTCGCAGAAATACTATTGACTGTTATTTATTAACGCATAACTCAGCATGGCACTTTATTCAGGGCAAATTATGAAACTCATTACCACTATTTTTCTAACCTTATTTCCTCTTATCACTTTTGCCAATTCAAGCTTACCTACAAGCCGTCAAATTTCGGTTCAAGGGACTGCAGAGGTGATTGCCAATCCTGATATCGCTAAAATACTATTTCAAATTATAAGTATTAAAAACGAACCTTTAGCAGCTAAGAACGATCTTGATAATAAAGTTAATTTACTAATTGACGGACTAAATCAATTTGAAATAACTGCCGATGATGTAGTTGCCTCAAGTGTTAAAGTTGAAAAAACGGGTATGGATTACATTGAAACAGGGCATCAAGCTCCCGCTGAATACGCAGCTATAAGGACCTTTGAAGTAACACTAAAAAACATTGAAAGAGTGAATGATTTAAGTGATTTTTTATTGAATTTAAAAGTAAATGCGATTCAAAATACTGAGTTTTTATCTTCAAAAGCTGAGCTGTTACAAGCACAGGCCACACAACAAGCACTTAATAACGCAAAAGAAAAAGCAAATGTACTTGCTAAGTCCTTTGGTACAAAAGTGGGTGAAGTACGCACTATTAGCTCAACTCAAAAAAGCGTTTACAGTGGCTTTGGTGCAGCGGTTAAAAAAATAGATAGAGTAAATCCAATGAGCGATTCATTTCCTAAAGCTCGCAAAAATTATTTACAACAAACGATAAGCTTTAAATCATCAATAAACGTGGTGTTTGATTTAGAAGTAAATGATTAAGTTAGGGCGTGTTTTTCTTTCGATGTTGAATTTGCAGCGGTATGTTTGGTATTAAAGCAAGGCAGAGCCTATGGTGTGTGGTTATTCCACATAAGTAGGCGATAACACAGCATAAATACCAAACATGCGCTGCCCTTTGGGTTCGTCCTAGGGACAATTCACTCTTTGTTGCTCGGTTTTTACTTAGCCCACTAGGTTTCAAACCTCGCGCCGCGATTAAATAGCCCCTAGATAGAACAAATTTAACCCCGAATGGTCAACACGCCCCAAAATTTTCATTTCAAATACATTTTCATAATGTAAGCTGGCTTTAAGTTTTTGATTAATTTGAAGGTAGCCATATTATGAGCGATGAAGATAACACGTTAAAAGCACAAACTGAGGCAAAAATAGCAGCAGGGCGTAAAGGTAATCCTGATTTTATGAAAGGTGTTGATGAAACGATTGCACAGGCAAAAGCGTTTCAACAAGGTGCTAATGCACTTGATTTAAACCAAAGCGCACCAAGTTTTGAGTTACCAAATCAACATGGTCAATCGGTGCAGTTAACCGAGTTACTTGCTAAAGGGCCTGTAGTTGTTACTTTTTATCGTGGTAGTTGGTGTCCGTACTGCAATTTACAGCTCAAAGCGCTTCAAGCACGCTTGCCTGAAATTCATGCGTTAGGCGCACAATTGGTGGCTATTAGCCCGCAAGTACCCGATGGCTCACTTAGTGATGATGAAATAAGTAACATGGATTTTTTAGTACTGAGTGATCAAAATGCCGATGTAGCAGCAAGCTACGGCGTAGCATGGCAAGTACCTACATTTTTACTAGAGCATATGCGAGTAGACCGAGGCCTAGATTTAGAGTCGGTTAATAATGGCAATAGTCGTGTTTTACCGATCCCTGCCACCTTTGTTTTAGATGAACAAGGTAAAGTGACTTGGCGTTATGTTGATGTTGATTACCGTACTCGTTCTGAGCCAGAAGATATAATTAACGCATTAAAAAATTTAGTATAAAAACTTAATTTAAAAAGTCAGAACCATCAAAGAGCTTGCAATGCGTAAGCTCTTTAACCTTAATTTAAAGTTTCTAATGCTACCCTCTTATAATAATGCTCAAGGTCGATTACAATACAGCCATCTAAAAGGCGTATTGCCTTTATCTGCACGCTAAAAGAGTGGATTTTATATTTCATGGCAATCAAACTTGCAATTAATGGTTTTGGTCGTATTGGTCGAAATATTGTCCGCGCGTTATACGAGTCTGGTTTGAGCGACGATATAAAAATTGTTGCGATTAACGAACTTGCTGATCCTGAAGCTATTGCTCATTTATTAAAATACGACACATCCCACGGTCGTTTTTCTTTTCCTGTAAAACTTGGTGAAGACACCATTAGTGTTGCAGGCGATACCATTGCACTTTTTTGTGAAGAAAACCCAATTGAATTACCTTGGCAAACGCTCGATGTAGACATTGTACTTGAATGTACGGGTGTTTATCACTCGCGTGAACATGCGCAGCTACATATTACTGCAGGCGCTAAAAAGGTGTTGTTTTCACACCCGGCTGATAACGATGTTGATGCTACGATTGTGTATGGCATTAACGACGATGAGCTTAAACGCGAGCACACAATTGTGTCTAACGGCTCGTGTACAACTAACTGTGTTGTGCCGGTTATTAAAGTATTAGATGATGCATTTGGTATTGAGTCGGGCGCTATTACAACGATTCATGCGTCGATGAACGATCAACAAGTGATTGATGGTTATCATCATGATTTACGCCGTACTCGCGCTGCAAGCCAATCAATTATTCCAGTTGATACAAAGCTCGCCCGTGGTATAGACCGTATTTTACCTAAATTTAAAGGCCGTTTTGAAGCCATCGCCGTACGTGTTCCTACTATAAATGTAACGGCAATGGATTTAAGTGTAACGGTTAATACCGATGTAGATTTAAACGCAGTAAATAACGCACTTAAAGCACAAGCAAAAGACCGCTTAGAAGGTATTTTAAGTTATACCGAAGAGCCGCTTGTATCGGTTGATTTTAATCACGACCCACATTCTTGTATTATTGATGGCACACAAACACGTGTTAGTCACAAACGACTGATAAAGTTATTGGTATGGTGTGATAACGAATGGGGTTTTGCTAATCGCATGCTCGACACAGCGCGTGCTATGATGGCAGTGAATAAGTAATTTATTAATATAATAATTTTAAACGTATTTTTCAGGTTCAGTATCGTTAACTAAGGAGATGTTCATGTCGGTCATAAAAATGGCAGATTTAGATTTAAACGGCAAACGCGTATTAATTCGTGAAGATTTAAATGTACCAGTTAAAGCAGGTAAAGTGACGTCAGATGCGCGTATTCGTGCAGCACTACCTACTATTAAATTAGCGCTTGAGATGGGTGCTAAAGTAATGGTTATGTCACACCTTGGCCGTCCTACGGAAGGGGAATATGATGAAGAGTTTTCGCTAGCACCTGTCGCTGATTACTTAAACGATGCCCTTGAGCAAACTGTACGTTTAGAAAAAGATTACCTAAACGGTGTTGATATTGCTGATAACGAAGTTGTTGTTTTTGAAAATGTGCGCTTTAACAAAGGCGAGAAGAAAAACGACGAAGCCTTATCTAAGCAACTTGCAGCACTGTGTGATGTATATGTAATGGATGCATTTGGTACGGCTCATCGTGCACAAGCATCTACCCATGGCGTTGGCTTATTTGCTGATGTGGCATGTGCAGGTCCATTGTTATCAGCTGAGCTAGAAGCGTTAGGCAAAGCACTTGATAACCCAGCGCGTCCATTAGTAGCGATTGTTGGTGGTTCTAAAGTATCTACTAAGCTAACCGTTTTAGATTCACTTTCTAAAATTGTTGACCAATTAGTTACTGGCGGCGGTATTGCAAATACCTTTATTGCTGCATCAGGTAGCCCAGTTGGTAAATCGCTTTACGAACCTGATTTAATGGATGAAGCTAACCGTTTATGTGCAGCAGCGATTGCTAATAATGGTGAAATTCCGGTACCGACTGACGTAGTTGTTGGTAATGAGTTTTCTGAGTCTGCTGTAGCTACGCTTAAAGATGTAAGCGAAGTGACAAGCGATGATATGATTTTTGATATTGGTCCTGATACAGCGAGCAAGCTTGCAAAAATTATTGCAAATGCGGGCACTGTTGTATGGAATGGCCCTGTTGGCGTGTTTGAGTTTGACCAATTTGGTAATGGCACACGTGCTATTGCACAAGCAATTGCTAACTCAAATGCATTTTCGATTGCGGGTGGTGGTGATACCCTAGCC
>NZ_AUTL01000016.1:0-3879 GCF_000498015.1 Pseudoalteromonas sp. TAE79 | reverse complement strand
ATCCACTGTGATGCAATAGCGCGCATTTGGTAAACGTCGTCTTTAACTATATCTTTATCGGCTAAGTGATGACCCGCCTCAGTTAGCGCTTTAATTAAATAATGACCAGAAGTATCGGTAATCGCATCGCGCGTGTCGCTTACTGTAAGTACGGCAATGTTTAAAGGTATTTGTGACTCGCTTGTGTGGCTCATAATGTTTTTCTCAATAGGTTCATGCTTAGGTCAAAATGCTCATTTACAGCTTTAAATTGCGCCGGTGTATTGGTGTTTATTAATGCATGCGCTTTATTACATAAAAGCGTTTGCACACCAATACTTTGGGTAAACTGTTTTATTGACTTATGACTGTTAGCGTTTGTGAGTATGTGTTTTAAATGATTTTTTACACTGCTTGTATTACGAATATACAGCGGTAGTGGTTCATTTTCAAAGTGCCAAGCATGTATTTGTGACTGATTTAATTGATTGCTCACACTTTGTACGTTATTTGACTGAGAAGCCAGCACAATTATGCTTAACAAACTACTCGTAAGTAGAGGCATATCTACCGCAGTAATAAGTAAGTCGTGCTCAGTGGCTATTAATGTGGAATAAATTCCGCCAAGGGGTCCACTATTTGGGTATATATCTTTAACGTACTTTTCTGAGGGATAATCGCTCGGTGAATAATGGTTCAATGACTTGACTGGATTTGTAACGTTGCGACTTATAAGTATGTTTTTAGCGCCTGCGTCTTTTAATAAATCACACGCATTGTGCAATAGCGTTTTATTTTTTAAAACTAAATCGGCTTTGTCTGTGCCCATTCTTGATGACTTACCACCAGCAAGCACAACGCCTGTAAAATCTCGCTTAACTTTCATATTAGATTTTATATTAGCTTCCATATTAGCCGCCTAACATGGCTAAGTGAGTTGTCGCACCTGTTAAGCGTTTATCCAGCTCATGGCTTATTTCTTTATTGCCCATAGCGGCTCGAATTGCCTTTACGGTCGCTGCAGTATCGTCCTCGTTGAGTAGTTCGCGTAAATCTATACCTTGCTCGGCAAACAAGCATAAGTGTAATTTACCCAGCGCCGACACCCTTAAGCGATTACAACTTTTACAAAAGTCTTTACTGTACGGCATTATTAAACCAATACGACCATCGTAATCAGGATGACAAAACTCCTCAGCGGGTCCATTTAATTTCCCCCTAACGACTTGTAACCAACCTTGGTCGAGTAATTGGGCTTTAACCGTTTGCCCACTTAAGTGGTTTTCTTCAAAAAATGTTGCGCCGTCACCGGTTTCCATTAATTCTATAAAGCGCACTGTAACTTTGTGGTGTTTTACCCACGCTAAAAAATCCTTCAATTGGTTTTTATTAAACTGCTTGGCAAGCACTGCATTTATTTTTATATCTTTTATGCCCAGATCTACCGCGCGTTCAATCCCTTTTAAAATAAGGTTAAGTTTGTCGTGCCCTGTTATGAGTTTAAACATACTCGGATTTAAGCTATCAATACTGACATTAAGCGCATCAAGCCCTGCCTCAGCAAATTCATCAATTTTCTTTAATAAATTAAACCCGTTGGTAGTAATGGCTACTTTTTCTATGCCAGGTGTGTTTTTACAGAGTTTTATAATATCGGTTACGTCGTTTCGCAAGCACGGTTCGCCACCTGTAATGCGTACTTTTTTAGTACCTAGCTCTGCAAACGCATTTACTAGCGTGCTAATTTCGTTTTTATTTAAAAAATTACGCGGCGTATCGCACTGATACCCGTTTGGTAAACAATAACTACAACTAAAATTACATACATCAGTTATTGAGAGGCGCAAATAGTTAAACTGCCGACCAAATTGATCATTAAGCATATGCTTCCTTTTTTATTTACATTACAACCGCAACATCAATGCTGCTAGAACCTGCTTTGTAATGTTGTTTTATTAATTGGCTTAATTGCGTTTTACACGAACCGCAGTTCGTCCCACATTTAAGTTCAGACCCCAATTGCTCGACTGTGTTTGCACCGTTTTTAATGCCGTTTATAATTGGCTGCTCTCTTACTTTAAAGCAGCTACACACTTGCACGCCTTGGGTAAATTCTTCATCGGGGGTTGCATAAAGCAAAGACTGTAACTGTGTAAAGGTCAGTAATGGCTCTGCAAATAAATGGTTTATCCACTCAAGTGATATTTCTTTTTGCTCATTAGAAATAACACCTACGAACGCTAATTTATCGTTTTGAATACACTGCACATGCATGGCTTTTGCCGTATTCATAGCCGACCACTGCCCTTGTAAACCGGTTAAGGTTTGGCAGTAATACAGTAAATCACTTTGTGGTTCATTAAGCGCCAATTGGTAATTAAAGCAATTGCTTGCATTAACTTTGAGCCAAAAATCACTGTTTATAACAAGTTCGTTTTTAACAAACAGCTGCATATATTGCACAAAGGGTGCCTTAACTATATTAACAGCGCCGTGTTTGCACTCAGCCTGACCAGATAGAGGGTCAACTACCGATTGATACAACCCACTTACTGTTGCTGATGACGCAAATTGCTTATTCCAATGAATAGGCATAAAGCATTCACCTTTTCGCACGGAATCGGTTACTTTTGCATGCGCGGTAACCTGCCCAGTTTGCGCAACCGCACTTATTAAATCGTTTTGTTTAATTGCTAATTTACTGGCATCAAGCGGATTAATTTCAATGTACGGGCGTGTAATATGCGATGAAAGCGCAGTGCTTTTACCCGTGCGGCTCATGGTATGCCATTGGTCGCGTATACGTCCTGAGTTCATTATAAACGGATAATCACTTGATGTTTGTTGCACAGGTAATTGCGGCGTTATAGGTATAAAACGCGCTTTTTTATCAGCGGTGCTAAATTGGTTATTTGTAAAAACCTGACCATTTTTATAAGGCTCGTTTTTAACAACAGGCCACATTATGGGTTTTAAGTTATCGTACTGGCTTTTTGTGAGCCCAACTAAACCAGAGAGGTTTAATAATCGGCTGTCGTTATTTTCAAAGTCGGTTAATTGTGCCCATTCTTCAAAAATGCCACTTGGATCTGTGAAATCAAACCCTTCAAAGCCCATTTTTTTAGCGACTTCACACATAATTTGCCAATCGTTTTTAGCTCCCGAATAAGGCGCTACTAACGGGCGCTGCCTTGATATTCTGCGCTCTGAGTTGGTTACTGTGCCGTTTTTTTCGCCCCATCCGGTTGATGGAAAAGCAACATCGGCAAATTTTAACGTATCACTTTTTGCAATACAGTCAGATACAACCACCAGCTCGCAGGTCTCTAATGCCTTTTTAATAGCGGCGTTATTAGGCAAACTTACCATTGGGTTTGTTGCCATTATCCACACTGCTTTTATTTTGCCTGCGGCTATTTCATCAAACATATCGATGGCATTGCTGCCTGCTTTTTTAGCAATAGTTGGCGCAAGCCAAAAACGTTGTACAAGTGATTGATGCGCTTCGTTTTCAATATCTAAATGCGCCGCTAACTGATTAGCCAAACCACCTACTTCGCGCCCGCCCATCGCATTGGGTTGTCCAGTAATCGAAAACGGACCGCTACCTGGCTTAAGTAATTTACCTGAGGCTAAATGCGCATTAATAATGGCGTTGCATTTATCTACACCCGAGCTTGATTGATTTATACCCATTGAGTAAAAGCTAATCGCACTTCGGCTTTTAGCAAATAGCGTGTAAAACTCAGTGACTTGCTCAATTGTTATATCGCAAAAGTCGCTAACTGCCTGGCAGCTCCATTTTTGTGCCTCTTGCAGTGCGCTTTCAAAGCCGTTTGTGTGCTGAGCAATAAATTGCGTATCGAGGTGGTTATGCTCATTTAAATAATTAAGCAAGCC
>NZ_AUTL01000015.1:0-2738 GCF_000498015.1 Pseudoalteromonas sp. TAE79 | reverse complement strand
AAATAGGTTACGATAATGACTATTTTCGTAACTAAAGAAATGTTTATCAGGGGCGCATGGCTGCGCGGGTTCTTGTTTTCAAATTTAGTAAGGCCGCTTCGCGGGTCGCGGCCAGTTGAAAGCAGTGTATGAATTTAGTTTTTTATGTGGCCTACATTAAAGGGCAAGCCCTTTAATAAACCCATATCAATGGACTGCTGAGGAATAGCTTTAGAAAGCATAACAATCATATTTAAGTTTTCAGCTTCATTAACTAAAAGTGATATTAGGCTGTGTATTGATGGGTCAGTATCATAGAAAGCAGTAAGGCCAGTAAGGGCAGTTAATAGGTTTTCTATATTTTCGGCTGTAGTAATTAGATCAACATTGTTAGTATCTTGCTTAGACATGAATAACTCCTAGAAAGTTGTTTGTGTTAGTGTCAGGTAAGAGTTACCGCTCTACCTGACATGCCTATCAGATCACTTATTGACTAACTTTTCAACTCTCCTTTAATTTTAAAAGTTCAAAGTCACCTTCCCGTAAAACGGGCCCCTCCCTTGAACCCTTAAAATTAGGGTCGTTATGAATATCAGCTACAGTTTGAATTATGGAATTTAAAAAGCCGTGATTATTAAAAACACTATCAATCTTAGGCAAAGGTGAAGAACCTGAGCCAATGCGACTTAAAATTTCCTTATCTTGATTACTGTAACTTTTTTCAGTCTTAGGTATGGCCGACTGGAGAGAGTAACCCGCCTTAGTGTATTTATAGAAAAGTTCTATGTAAGGAAGATCCTCTAAAAGATCATCGGTCATTTTTTCAGGGATTTTTACACCCCAAAAACATCCAAAGCTACCAGTTAGCCTTTTACCCTTAAGGTAAGAATAAGCTTCTATATTTTCTTTAGGTTTCAGGTCTGAAAACTTAAGTGCATATTTAAATACTTCTACAAAACCTTGAGCGGGGTCGCCCTCGATAGGTCGAATGTCTACTATTTTGCTATCGCCTGTGATTTTCTCCCACTCTTTTGCAAGAGCAGAGTTTGAAGCCTCAGCCCCCCATTTTTGCCATAAAGCCTTTTCGTTTTTCTTCTCCAGGGGAGAAAGATTAGACCAGGCTTCTTTATTATATTTTTGAGGTCGGGTATCGAAAGGGAAGTCGATAGGGTTTTCAGGGTCAAGCATAACGACCATGTGACAATGGGGATGCCAGCCAGATTTACTTTTAGTTAATTCATAACTAAATACACCACCATCAGACTTGCCAAGTTGAGTTTTACCAAGACCTTTGCTTACAAAATCTCGTCTACGTTGTAAGAGTTTTCTCACAGAGTTTTGAAGATGGTCGAAGCGCTCTGGTAGTGACTCGCCATTTTTAACAGTCAAGGTGAGCATGTAAGGACGCAAGGCGGTGTTTTTAGCTACAACCTGCTCATACTTACCTAAATACCCCTGAACTTGCTTAGCGCCACGCCTGATGGCGCACAATTGGCACATTAAGTGATTCTTACAGAAACTAGCTTTTGCAAGACGCACTTGTCCCACAGTGTGATACTGGTGAAAAACCAGATAATTACCACAACTACACAGTTGGCTTTGTAGCTTCTCGAAGTTCAAAAGGGAATGAAGTTGAAAATTTGCTTTTTCCCCTTGGCTTAAACCACGAACATGGTTTAATATCTGTAATTGTCTGGACTTTGCTTCGCTGTAGCGTTGCACTCTACCAGAGAAATTACATATTTCGTTGAAGCCCTTGCTAGAGTCGCCCGCCAAAGCTGAATCTAGTGAGGGTTTTTTTATGTCTGTCATTTGTTATTTTATCCTTAATATCCACACTTTATTTCTATGTATCAAGTAAGGCAAGCAGAGCTTGCAAAAAACCCCCAAGAGTGAGGACGGCAAAGGCAAGCTTTTGCCTGTCGCTCTCTCTTTTGGGGGTCTGTGTTTTTAGTGTGCAGCCGTAGGCTTAGAGCCTTTTGGAATGAAGTAAGTAATAGATTTACCATTTGCAAAAACTGATACCGGTACTCTAATGGATTTACCCTTAAGGCCTTCAAACAATTGTTTGTCATGTGTCGTTAAAGTTATAAGGTCATTTCGACTTTCGCCGTTCTGGAGAACCACGTCACCCAGTATCTGAATTTTGTCTTGGCCACCATATTCTTTTTCATCCTTAACACCTTTTGGACTTTCAAAAATATTTATTAACTGACCTGTCAAAGTAAGCATGCTCATAATTATTCCTTATTAAAACTTTTAAAAGATGCATTTAAACCGCGCCATTCGGCACACTCATTTTCAAATGAACCAGCACCATTAACGACTCGCATTTCAATACCTTCAGGTAGACTTTCAGTGATTACAGAATCCACTTCTACTGATAGAGAATCTCTATCGCTGTCCGATAGGGAAAGGAAAAGTTGCTCTGCATAAAGTTCTAAAGCGGGTTCTAATAGCTCAATACGTGTTTTACCAAAGCGAGCAGCAATAGCATCAAACATGGAAACCGTTGTTATTGGTGCTGTTAAAGAGATTTTACGTTTATGATATGGCGTTACTTCTTCAGGTGGGTTATTTCTCATAGCTTCCTCGATATATAAATCATCAATAATCTTCGACGCTAATTGGTTTAGTGATTTCATAATACATTCCTATAAATTTAGATTCTTGTTACGTCAGGCCAGAATCTAGCTTAGATTCTTTACCAAGTCAATATTGAGGTGGATATTATGAAATAGGTTACGATAATGACTATT
>NZ_AUTL01000014.1:0-7758 GCF_000498015.1 Pseudoalteromonas sp. TAE79 | reverse complement strand
CATGCCACTGCCGAGAATCAGCACACCTTCGTCACGCAGTGGCGCCAGAGCTCTGCCTGCCTGCAGGTGTGCTTCGGGGTCCAGGTCCTGCCGTAACGACAGCTGAACCACAGGAATGTCTGCCTCGGGGAACATCACCTTGAGCGGAATAAACATACCGTGATCAAACCCACGCCCGGAATCCTCCAGGGTGTTCTGTTGTGCCCCAACCAGTAGACGACTCACGCGATGCGCCAATGCCGGCGCTCCTGGAGCCGGATAAGTCAATTTATAGGTGTGGTCCGGAAAACCGAAATAGTCATAAATGAGATCGGGCTGGCTGCCGGCGGTCACACTAAACTCTTGAGTGCGCCAGTGGGCGGATACCAGGAGGATGGCCGTCGGCTTTTCTGGCAAACGCCCGATGACGCTTCGAAGAAAGTCGGCCATACCGTCCCACGTATTGCGGGGACTCCAGTCCATAAAGAAACAAGGGCCAGCGCCGTGGGGAATAAAAAATACCGGTTGTCTGGTAGGCACTCTTGGCTGCGTGGACATCGACATACCTCCATAGGTTTGAATAGTTCAGATATCACAATGAACAGGTTATACTGATACTCAGGAAAGGAGAACGGACTTAAAAAAGGAACTGTTTTAACTAAAGGTAGGAAATAAAATGCTGGACCGATACACAAGCATGCAGGTATTCGTTCAGGCAGCGTCCAGAGGTAGTCTGTCTGCCGCCGGCCGGGAGCTGAACATGTCGCCGGCAATGGCCACAAAACATGTGGATTCACTGGAAACCAGGCTCGGCACGAAACTGCTTCATCGCACCACTCGACAGTTATCACTGACAGATGCCGGACGGGGATACCTGCAGGCCTGTCAGCGCATTCTTCAGGATCTTGAAGAAGCGGAGTCCGAAGTATCTTCCCAGCAGCATCAGGCCATGGGTCGATTACGTCTGAATGCACCGCTATCCTTTGGCACACGCTTCATTGCACCGTTAATACCGGAATTCACCCATCGTTACCCACTGGTGGAGGTGGATCTTGGCCTGAGCGACACTCAACAGGATCTGCTGAAAGAGAGCTGGGACCTGATTGTCCGCATCGGACACCTCGCTGACAGCGACCTCAGGGCCCGCCGTCTCGGCAATTGCCCGATGCGACTTTGTGCCTCGCCTGAGTATCTGAAAAAACATGGAACCCCTAACCGTGTTGCCGAGCTCTCAAACCACAATTGCCTGAGCTACAGCCTTTCCTCAGCGCAACGCGGCGGCACCTGGGCATTCGGCCAAGATGGTAAGATCCAGGTGCCCGTAACAGGCAACCTCATGTCCAACAATGGCGACGCACTTCTTGCTGCCGCCGTTAAGGGCCAAGGGATCATATATCAGCCCAACTTTATCGTGTCCGAGGCATTGGCCAGTGGCGCTCTGGTTGCTTTCGAATTGGATCACCCTCCACTGGATCTCGGCGGCCTGCATGTGCTGTTCGCGCCGGATCGTCGGTTACCCCTCAAAGTAAGAGCGATGATCGACTATTTGGTTGAGGTTTTTGAGAATTCGCCATGTAGACCGTCGTAAATTTTATCCTTTCTTACCAAGGCCCCCTCTCTACACCTGTAAACTGTTCCAACAGTCAGGCTTAGTTCGAAGTTAGCCCGCTCCAGGCCAAAAGCTTTATGTCGGCTTCTGGATCGCGGCCACCTTCTCCTTTTCCATCTGCTTTTTTAAGATCCCGAAACCAATGGTTGTTCAAATATTGTCGTCAACAAGGAAAATCTCATTTGCGGAACCGAAATGGGATCGAGGCCATAAGTCCATTGAGTGTTTCCTTTTGTTTAGGCCCGGACATTTTATTTTCCTCGTAGCTGTCAATTGATGGTTCTAACAGGCAGTGCCTTTAGACCGCAATAGTGGGCTACGTTTTTGGGGTACGAAATACCAATCCATCAATGGCATGGACAAAAAAGTGTATGAAGAGGGCCTTATATCGACGTTCGCCATGGACACGAGGCCATATAGTGAAAGCCCTGTTATGCTCAGTTTAAAGTCATGTCCATAATTGGATCATTCGTAGTTATAACTTTTACGCCAGTTGTGAGAAGCTGTTTCGTCCTGATTTAAAAGATACGCCGGTTGTGGTGCTGTCCAACAATGACGGCTGCGTGGTTGCACGCTCGCGTGAAGCTAAGTTACTCGGTATTAAAATGGGCGTACCCGTTTTTCAAATCAAAGCTGAAATGCAGCGCCATGGTATTTTGGCATTCTCGTCCAATTACGCGCTGTACGCAGATTTGAGCAGTCGAGTGATGCGCACTTTGGAAGAGATGGCACCACGAGTAGAGGTTTACTCCATTGACGAAGCGTTTTTGGACTTAACCGGTATTGAGTCTGCCATATCCCTTGTCGAGTTCGGACAACAAGTGCGAGCGCGCATAGGCCACTGGATTGGGATCACCGTCTGTGTAGGCATTGCACCAACTAAAACACTCGCCAAGCTGGCGAACCATGCCGCCAAGAAATATCCCGCCACTCAGGGCGTTGTAGACCTGACCAATCCAGATCGGCAACGTCGATTGCTCGCATTAGTCCCGGTTGATGATGTTTGGGGCGTTGGTAGACGGCTTTCTAAGCGTTTAAATGCGTTGGGTATCACCACAGCCTTAGACCTAGCCAATGCCTCTCCTAGAGCCATCAGAGACCAGTTTTCAGTGGTTTTAGAGAGAACTGTCAGAGAGCTCAATGGTGAGTCGTGCATTGAACTTGAAGAGATCCCACCAACTAAGAAACAAATCGTCTGTAGCCGTTCATTTGGCGAAAAAGTAACGCAATTTGAATTGTTACGTGAGGCCGTATGTGAATACGCAACCCGCGCCACTGAGAAGCTTCGCAAAGAACAGCAGCAAGCCAAAGTGATGACCGTGTTCATACGTACCAGCCCCTTTAAGGACAACGAGCCGCAATACAGCAGCTCTGCATCAGGTGAGTTGCTGATCCCCAGTTGCGATACACGGGATTTTATCGAGCTGGCCAATCACTTACTCAAGCGGATTTGGAAGGATGGTTTTCGTTATGCCAAAGCGGGCGTCATGCTGTCTGACTTTTACGATCCCGGCATGTTTCAACCAGGACTATTCGATGACGTATCAACCCGCTCTAATAGCCAACAGTTAATGTCTGTATTGGACACCATTAATCAAAGCGGTGCCGGAAAGGTTTTCTTTGCTGGACAAGGTACGAAGAAAGATTGGTCGATGAAGCGAGAGCATTTGTCTCCCGCCTACACAACACGCTGGGACCAGTTACCGCGAGTGAAGTAGTGCAGTTGACTCAATACGCATTCACTCTGCAAGGTATTTACCAAGTAGGCGCATGAGTGCTTTGTCTTTGACTTTATTTACGACCAACACGATTCATCAGCATGTCATGGTTTACTTCATCAAAGAATTAATCCAAACGTAGCTTTATCCATAAATTCTCCAATCCTTTTGTTTATTCAGCGGCAATTATGACCCTTTTTTTAAAAGATACATACAACAATCAATTAGACCATCATGCAAAGTATGGGTTCTAATAACACCCCCCTTAACCCCGAGCTTCTTCTCAGCCAACCTCATTGCCTTTTCTATTTTATCTCTCTTTTTCTCTCTCTTTCTCATTCTAATCTCAGGGCGAGGCCAGCCAAAGTAGTACCACAAAAGTTAATATTAAAAGAATTACATGGTTAACTTCCATTATATTGCATGATGGTCTAGTCTTAACCTATTAACTGTAATTTGTTCTATCACTACAAATATCGAGTGCATGCCATGCCTTTTATCGCGGATCGGTTTGATGAGTTAAAAAACAATATCCGTTCTCTCAATACAATTCTCACACATACGCAACCATTAGCCGCTCTTGCCTACCCACTACCCTGTACCTCAAAGGGAATGGAAAGTGAACCGGTTAAATATATTGCAGCAGAACAACATACCGGACATAAGGCTGTTGAACTCGCGGCATCCTGCTACCAAGACCTTTACATACAACCAGACTATTCACAAAAATCAGCGCGGCGCACTGTCGGCGTTATTTGGCTCTCCCCTGCCCAAAACCCAACAAGCATTACTATCCCTGAGCTGGTGGATAAAATAAACGCGGCAAAAACGGATATCGAAAACCATATCATTCAAACGTATGAAACAAGGCAAGACCGGTTTGAAGCGCTTCGCGCAGAGTGCCCTGGCATTATGACTATGCACCTATATAGGCATATTCGATGTTATTCAGAGCAAAACATTCAATCAATTCGGTTCGCCTGGCAAAGAAAAGACTCGCTATCAAAGCCGGTTAAAAAAGACCTTTTACTTAAAATTGAAGAGGAGTTTGATAGATCGGGGCCAGAATACCGCGTACCTCTTGAGCAATTGATCAATAAAATTAAGCAAACTCCTGGGGAGCTGCTTAGGATACGCCGGCAGGTTCGCGTACAACCGGCAGCAAATATACGTTTTGATGCTGGAATAAAAACAGTAACAGCACCAATGCCTATAATCATAATTCAAAGTAATGAGCTTAAGCTTAAAGCTTTAACTGATTTTGATGCTAGATCACAAAGAAAAATACGCTCTGATAAAGTGGCATCAGAAGTTATCGGCTCCTTTGGTGGGGTAACTATTGAGGTTTTTTCAGCTCGGTAGTGCGCAGCTTTAATAAGTATAAATGACTGTCCAGCCGCGATTAATACTTTTATCACAGATATTAATGGCGGCATTTAGGTCCCGTTCTATATCCGTAGTGCCACAAGATAGGCAATACAACTTGCGAACTGACAATGATATTTAACAAAAATTAATCGTGCTTTCACTAGATTAGCGCGCCTTTACTTTCCTAGATAGCTGGCGCTATTTATGCCTGAGGTTTTTCTCAGCGTCCTTTAAAAACCGTAGAGGCTGTCTTTCTGCCATTAGAATCTATGGCTAAGTGAGAAGACCAAGGTCAACACTCGAGTTCACTCTATCACTTTAAAAAATGCTAAGTACATGAAGTTGCTAAAGGTATTATAATCTATGTAGTACATGATAACGCATACGTTACCCCTAAAGCATAGAGTTACAAAGCGTGACCGATATGAGCATTAAATTGGTTAGTATCATTAAGCCTAAGCTGAATTCAATAAAGAGTCTAAATTAAAGCCTGTAATATAAATTTGATTTATTCAGGTTGAATAATTTCAAAATAAAACCTTAAGTGAATGAAATTAAGGGATTTAAATCAAAACTCTTTTTGAGGAAGTTTTGCAGACATTTACTCATAAACCTCTAGTTACCAAATAAATATAGACTCAGAGTTAACTGAATCACCAAATTAGCCATATGGCTAACACAATGGTTTTTTAACTTGCTGTTAGCTATATAGATAACAGCTGGCGTTTTAGGTTACAATGTCAGCTGCATAATAAATCCTATTGGTAATTGTATGGCTAACAGAGTCGAAATTGGGAAGAAAGTCAGCGTAAGTAGAAAGGCTTTAGGCTATACACAGCAAAGGCTTTCAGTAATATCCGGCATTAATAAAACAACAATTTCAGAAATTGAAAATGGCCGATTTACTGGTTCTTTCGATATTTTTGAGCGCTTGCTCGATGCTGTTGATTTACAGTTTGATGTTTCTCAAAAAAAGTATTCGCTACCTGATTGGGATGAAATTGAAAATATATTCTCAGAGGATGAATAATGAGTACAAATCCAAACTTACCCAGTAAAGTTAAAAATATTACCGTATGCACTAACAATACAGAGCTTGGTATATTAACTCATGGCTCAACTCATCATTACCAGCCGACACAAGAAAAGCAGCACATATCGTTAACAATGACAAAAAAAGGTATAGACGGTTACTCTTCAGGTTCTCTGCATCCTATCTTTTCACAGAACTTACCAGAGGGCTTTAATCGTCGCTTTATAGCTGACAAGTTAGCAAGGTATGCAAAAGTAAATGACATGTACCTTCTCGCTCTACAAGGAGAGCAAGGCATTGGCATGCTATCATATAAAAGTGAACTTTCGTTACCAGAAGCAGATACTATTCCACTGAACGATATCTTATCTTACAACAGTACTGAGCCTCTATTCCCTCAACTATTAGAAAAGTACTATCTAAGAAACTCATTAGCTGGCGTACAACCTAAAGTAAGCATTCCTAATGCCAGCAATATTAAAACTGACAGAACAGTCCAACAAAAAGATTTAATCGTAAAATCATTTGATTCTGAATTTCCATTACTTACTGTAAATGAATTTGTATGTATGGAAGCAGCTAGATACTGCGGGTTTAAGCCACCTAAAACGTATTTATCCCATAATCTCGAAACATTTGTCATAGAACGCTTCGACACAGCACAAGATGGTACAAAGCTAGGCTACGAAGACTTTACCACTTTATTAAAAAAGCCAAATGATCCCGATGCAAAATACACGGGCAATTACGAAACACTACTCAAAGCAACAATCTTGTACACTAATAGCCAATCAGAAGTTGAAAAAATGTATAAGTATATTGTATTTAATTGCTTAATCGGTAACGGTGATGCACACCTCAAGAATTTTGCTCTTCAGTACACACCAGATATGTCGAGGGTTTACCTTTCCCCACCTTTTGATATAACACACACAAAAATTTATGAAGCTATAGACAATAAAATGGCGCTTAAGCTTTCTAACAGTAAAGAGTTTCCTGATATAACTCATTTATTAAAACTCGCTGAGGGTACCCACTTTAAAATTAGGAAAGCTAAAGAAATAGTAGAATCCCTGAGTGACAATATACTTGATTACCTTAAGCAATCTGAAGAAGTGAAGTTATTTAATGGCTTACGCAACTCAATAGAAAACTCTGTATCAAGTATAATGACACCAAGCTATTCAACAAAAAACTATCGTCATGACAGAATAAAAAAGTTTGAGTAATATTAAGACATTCATATAGCAATAGTGCAGCTAAAAAGCACTGCCTAAAACCTCATGGGTAACAGGCACTCCTTCGTTTCGTGTAATAGCAATGGGGAAGATGCTCACCTGATGCTTAACCCACACCTTGTTAAAGCACCGAGTGATATTATATGAGCTTTGCCATATTGCAGAACACAACCACAGCGAACGATTTTGGCGCTTACTGACGCAAGTGATGCCCTATTTGAAAGACGTTAAAGCTAAGTTAAATAGCATGGCAGAAATGTATTTGAATGAATAAGGATTACTAAATGAAATGCCCTAGTTGTGAAAAGTATATCGGCTGGGATTGGATAGAAGATGGATGTGTTGAGCCTAATGAAACCTTTGATTGCCCACACTGCGATGAAACCTTACGCTATGAAGTGGATGAAGGCACATACCTTGGTGCTCAACATATGACAGTTGAAGTTGTGGATGATTAACTGCCTATCGAGGGCGTTCAGACTTTCCTTTTGCCAATCTTCTTTTAAATATTGGGTGATTTTTATGGTTAGGTTCTGCTAATTAGCAAGCTTATTTTGCCCAAGCATGGCCTGGGTGCTAAATTCACTGGCGCTTAAGAACTTTGAGTCTGTTACAGACTCAAAGTTCAATTACCCTAATACTGATATATTTACGAGTGTTTTTGAACGAGTATAACCGGGCTGCTTTTCGATAAACCATAGATCAAATCCAGTCCAAGAAAGACGGTGTAGTCTAAACGGGGCTGTTCAATGTATTACCAATATTTCACCTTAGACATTTTTTGCATGAGATGCGCCTGAGCTTTGTGTTGAG
>NZ_AUTL01000013.1:0-4985 GCF_000498015.1 Pseudoalteromonas sp. TAE79 | reverse complement strand
CATAATCAAAAGATGATAAGGGTATTGTGAAGCAACCAAAAGATCGGTCAACCGATCAAAAATACCTTAACTGATCGGTGTTATCACAAAGTGAGGCTTTTCGATAAACAGCTTAAAAAAGAGGTTTAAGCGTTTTCTAACATAGACAGTGCGACCGCTTCAGCCGCTTTAATGCCATCAATACCCGCTGATAAAATACCGCCAGCGTAGCCTGCGCCTTCGCCTGCTGGGTAAAGCCCTTTAGTGTTAATACTTTGGAATGTTTTATCACGCTTAATACTGATAGGCGACGAAGTACGTGTTTCAACGCCGGTTAATAAACCGTCGTTAGTAGAAAAACCACGAATTTGTTTATTAAACGCAGGTATAGCTTCGCGAAGAGCATCAATAGCAAATTGTGGTAGTACTTTACTCAAGTCAGTTAACTTAATACCGGGTGTGTAAGAAGGTTGTACTTCACCTAAGTTTTCTGATGATTTACCTTTTAAAAAGTCTCCAATTAACTGTGCTGGTGCATCGTAGTTGCTACCACCAAGCTCATACGCTTGTTCTTCAAGTTTGCGCTGTAAGTCTATACCTGCAAGAGGATTACCCGGGAAATCCTGCTCGGGAGAAATACCTACCACAATAGCGCTGTTAGCGTTGCGCTCACTTCGTGAATATTGGCTCATACCGTTGGTAACAACGCGGCCCTCTTCAGACGTTGCCGCTACAACAGTACCGCCTGGGCACATACAAAAGCTGTAAACGGTACGACCATTATCACAATGGTGAACAAGTTTATAATCGGCAGAGCCTAAAATAGGGTTACCAGCATTTGTACCAAAACGGCATTCATCGATCATTGATTGTTTATGCTCGATCCTAAAACCGACTGAGAAAGGTTTTGCTTCAACATAAATGCCTTTTTTGTGGAGCATGTCAAACGTGTCACGAGCACTATGACCTACAGCTAATACAACATGGCGAGTATTTAACTGCTCGCCATTTGAAAGCGTTAAGCCAGTTACTTGCCCATCATCTAAATGAATATCGTCAACACGTGTGCTAAAGCGAATTTCGCCGCCAAGTTCTATTATACGAGCACGCATTTTTTCAATCATGGTAACAAGTTTAAACGTACCAATGTGTGGCTTACTTACGTATAAAATTTCATCGGGGGCGCCTGCTTCTACAAATTCAGTAATGACTTTACGGCCGTAATGTTTTGGATCTTTTACTTGGCTGTATAACTTACCGTCTGAAAATGTACCTGCGCCACCTTCACCAAATTGTACGTTTGATTCTGTGTTAAGTGTGCGTTTACGCCAAAAACCAAACGTGTCTTTTGTACGTTCACGTACTTCTTTACCGCGCTCTAATATAATGGGATTAAAACCCATTTGAGCAAGTAATAGGCCTGCAAATAAACCACAAGGGCCAAAACCAATAACGACAGGGCGCTCTGTCATATTTTCGCTGGCGTGGGCTACAAATTTATAGTTTGTGTCTGGCGCTACTTTTACATGTTGGTCTTTTTCAAATGCTGAGAGTAGATCGGCTTCGTTATCAACTTCTATATCGAGTGTATAAATAAGTAAAATAGCTGATTTTTTACGTGCATCATAACCACGTTTAAACACATTAAAACTGTGCAATTGCTCTGGTTGGATTTTTAGTTTATTTACAATTGCTTGACCAATTGCATCTTCGTCATGATCAAGTGGCAGCTTTATTTCGGTTAAACGTATCATTTATATCTCTTTTAGGTGTCATAGCGGGGTATTACTACCGCTCACAATAAGGGGATGCAGGGCACAATGGGTGTGCAAACATAAGGCGCGTATTTTACGTTAAAATAGGGTGATATGGCACTTATTTATTGTATTTTTGGGGTGGATGGGTATGATCCACAACTGTTGTTTAAAATCTTAGGTATTAAAATAGTATGGCGTTTGTAGTCACCGAAAATTGTATAAAATGCAAGTACACCGATTGCGTGTCAGTGTGCCCAGCAGATGCATTTTTTGAAGGCCCTAATTTTTTAGCTATTAGCCCGATTGATTGTATCGATTGCGGTTTATGTGTCCCTGAATGTTCAGCTGATGCAATATACCAAGAAGATGAGCTACCAGAATCTCAAAAAGAGTTCACAGAATTAAATGCTGAACTCGCATTGGTCTGGCCGCGCATTACAGAGGTTAAACCTGCACCAGAGGACGCTGATGTATGGAATGGCATAGACAATAAGCTTAAACTACTCGAAACTTGATGGGTAACATTAGTTACTCCTTTATCATTAAATAGTTAATTTTTCATTTCAAAGTATTAACAAATGTACCTGGATAAATTACAATCCCCAGCTTAAGTTACTCCCTATGAGTAATTACAGTCTAAATGGATGTTTATGCAGTACTTTATAACTATAATAAAAAAGTTTACCTTCCTATTTTTAAGTTTCGTTTTATTACTCTCAAGCCTTGATGTAGCGGCTAGTAAACAGCAAGTACCCTTATCTCGTATTGATTCAAATATCACTATTGATGGTGTTATGGATGAAGCGCACTGGAAAAACGCGACACCTATACCTCTACTCTACCAAGATGAGCCTAACGAAAAAGGCACACCTCCTGTAAAAACTGATGCTTTTATTTACGAAGATGGCACAAACTTATATGTTGCCTTTATTGCAGAGGATCCAAACCCTGAGCAAATTCGTGCATCACTTCGTGACCGCGATACGCTGTGGGAAGACGATGTAGTTATTCTTGTTATTGATACATTTAATGATGAACGCAGTGGTTATGAATTTCATGTGAATCCCCTTGGTGCACAAGGCGAGATAAGAATGACCGACACCGATGGGTGGAGTTCAGATATCTCATGGAATGCTATTTGGGATAGCGCAGGGCAAATTAACGAGAAAGGTTACGTTGTTGAAATGCGTATTCCTTTTAAGGCACTGCGCTTTCCTGAAAATGAAAAAGAGCTAACGTGGGGTTTTTCAGTCATGAGAAACTATCAACGTGATGTTTTATATCAGCTATCAAATATGGGGTTTGATAGAAATATAAAATGTAGCCTTTGTCAGTTTGATAAGTTAGTGGGTTTTAGCGATATTGAATCGAGTAAAAATATTCAATTAACACCTACATTGACCGCACTTCGTAACGATAATAAATCTGAATTACCGGGTAACTGGGATAATGGCGATATTGATACCGAAGTGGGCTTAGATTTGCGTTGGGGTTTAACCAAGGACGCTGTTTTAAATGCGACGATCAATCCAGATTTTTCGCAAGTAGAAACAGACTCTTTAGAGCTCGATGTAAATACAACATTTTCTATTTATTACGCCGAAAAACGACCTTTCTTTTTAGATGGTGCTTCTTACTTTAAAAGCAGCTTATTTGAGCTTTTATACACGCGTACAATTGCAGAGCCTACCTTAGGTGCAAAGCTGACGGGTAAAACGGGTGATCATAGTTATGCTTTGATGCTCGCTGATGACGACAATAGTAATATTTTACTGCCTACGAATCAGGGCTCTGGCTTTGCAAGCTTAAATGAAAAAACGAATGCGGCCGCTGGGCGTTATCAATATGACTTAGGTCAGCAAGGTACTATTGGTATTTCAAGCACGCACAGAGAAAGTGATGACTATCACAACACTGTATTATCAGTGGACGGTAGCTACTGGTTTAATCAATCGGACACTCTTTTGTATCAAGTATCATCTGCTGATACACGTAACTCTGAATTTTTAATTCAAAATTATAATCTATCTGAAACTCAGTCAGATGAAGCATATGCCCTGGAACTTACGCGCGATAAACGTGATTACAAATTGTTTGCATCGTATGAAAATATTGGGCAGGACTATCGCACTGATTTAGGTTATCAAGCTAAAGTAGATTACGAAAAGGTTGTGTTTGGAGGCGGGCAGACATGGTATCGAGATGAAGCTGATTTGCTTACTTCATGGTCATACGAAGCTGATTGGGATAAAACGTGGGCACAAAACGGTGACTTACTTGAAGAAGAATACGAAGGTTTTTTAAGCTTTAAAGGTCAGATGCAATCTATTTTTGAAATTGGTTTAGTACATCGCTATGAAAATTATAATGGCAATTTCTACAATCAAAATATTGGCTATATTTATACTGGGTTCAAACCCACTAAAGATTTAAAGCTAACCTTATATGCAGAATACGCAAGCCGAATTGATTATGCGAATGAGCAGATTGGCGATGTGTTTGATACCCAAACTCAAGTAATATGGGATATTAACGACCACTGGCAGCTTGATGTGAAACATAATTACAGCCAATTAGACAACCCACAAGGGGATCGTGTATTTACAGCGAACTTGGTTGATTTTAGGCTTCATTATAAATTCAGTATGCGTTCAATACTTAAGTTAATTTTACAATTTGAAGATATAGATCGTAACGAAAAAGCTTACTTTTATCAGGTTAGTCAAACTAATAAGGATTATGGTAGCCAGCTTGTTTACTCATATAAAATTAACGCACAAACATTATTTTATTTAGGGTATTCAGATAGAGGGTACCAAGACGATTCACTTAAAAATATTGAACGAGATCAGCGTACGTTTTTTACAAAAGTTAGCTATGCATGGCAGCTTTAAATTTTAATAATAACAGTACTAGCGATGATTTTTAACTAGTTTGAGTAGCAATGCATCATGCGCAAGAATAATTTTTAAATGATGTACGACAGCGGAGCAAATGCGATAAAGGTTGAGTAAATATAAGTACTTAAAGCTGTAGTGGTGAGGCATAGATTAATGCGGCAAAAAAAACGACAAAGCTTATATACCGAATGTATTAAATTTTAAACAATTAAAACGTTTTTTTTATTTTTATTAATCCCACCTATACTAGGGCGTGTTGATCTTTTTGGTATGAAAAACAAACAGCATGAAGATAAGGTATAATTGAATTCGCCAGAAAACTTTACACCGAACCTACATGCCAAGATTA
>NZ_AUTL01000012.1:0-1119 GCF_000498015.1 Pseudoalteromonas sp. TAE79 | reverse complement strand
AAGTTTTCCTCGCTCAGTCAAGCCAAGACCGCAGCGGTACGCTAGAAATAAAAAAGCCGTTCACCTTAAGTGAACGGCATTAGAGCCTAGGCTCCTTTTTTAATATGCTCAACTTTAGATGTATAGGAAGTTAATTAATAAACGCTTTAATAGCGGTTAATATTCCTTGCTCGCCTAACCCCATTTCATCGTGCATTTCATCTTGAGTGCCGTGTTTAATAAACTCATCAGGAATACCTAAGTTAAGGATATTAATATCAGTTTTTTGCGTTGCTAAGAATTCGTTAACTGCAGAGCCGGCACCGCCAGCAATCGCATTATCTTCAAGCGTAACAATTACATCGTGGCTAGTTGCAAGCTCATTTAAAAGTGCGGTATCAAGTGGTTTAATAAAACGCATATTAACAAGCGTTGCATCTAATTCATCTGCAGCAAGCTGTGCATTTTCAAGTAATGTACCGAACGATAAAATGGCAATTTTACTGCCTTTCTTAATTGTATCTGCCTTACCTATTTCAAGCAGTTGCATAGTGCTTTCAATGTCTGCAGTACCTGCACTACCTCGAGGATAACGAACTGCAACAGGGCAGTTTGCTTTATAACCGGTGTATAGCATTTGGCGGCATTCGTTGGTATCGCTTGGTGCCATAATTACCATATTTGGAATGCAGCGCATAAAGCTTAAATCGTACGCACCTTGGTGAGTTTCACCATCGGCTCCAACAATACCAGCGCGGTCAATGGCAAATAATACAGGTAAGTTTTGCAGTGCAACATCATGTATTAATTGGTCATACGCACGTTGTAAAAAGCTTGAGTAAATAGCAACAACAGGTTTTAAACCTTCACAGGCAAAGCCAGCGGCTAAAGTAACGGCATGCTGCTCAGCAATAGCTACATCAAAGTATTGATCTGGATGCTCTTTAGAAAAACGTACCATGCCTGAACCTTCGCGCATTGCAGGCGTGATAGCCATTAACTTACTGTCTTGTTCGGCCATATCACATAACCAATCGCCGAATACTTTTGAAAAAGTAGCAGCACTAGGTTTAGATTTAGGTAGGCTAGTTGTGCTCGGATCGAATTTTGGTACACCATGATAGCCAATAGGATCGGCTT
>NZ_AUTL01000011.1:0-7471 GCF_000498015.1 Pseudoalteromonas sp. TAE79 | reverse complement strand
CTGCCGCTGCAGCCCTTGCGACTGTAGAAAAAGAAATCGGCCGTACAACGGATCCAGTTCGCATGTACATGCGCGAAATGGGTACTGTTGAACTTCTTACACGTGAAGGCGAAATTGTAATCGCTAAACGTATTGAAGAAGGCATTAATCAAGTACAGATTTCTGTTGCAGAGTACCCTGAAGCAATCACTTACCTACTAGAGCAGTGGGATAAGTTTGAAGCTGAAGAAATGCGTTTAAGCGATATTATCGTTGGCTTTATCGATCCTAATGAAGATACAGCGCCAATTTCAGCAACTAACATCGGTTCAGAATTAAGTGCTAAGCAACTTGAGGACGACGATAAAGATGACAAAGATGATGCTGATAGCGATGATGAAGATGAAGAAGAGATAGACACAGGGCCAGATCCTGAAGAAGCTCGTATTCATTTTGAAAATTTACGTGATTTATATAATAAAGCACGTGATACGTTTGAAGCTAAAGGTCGTTCGCATCCTGAATCACAAGCAGCCATTTTTGAAATTGGTGAGCTTTTCAGAACATTTAAATTAATACCTAAACAGTTTGACCGCATGGTAAATAACATGCGTGAAATGATGGATCGTGTTCGTGTTCAAGAACGCCTAATCATGAAGCAAGCTGTTCAAATTGCTAAATTACCAAAGAAAACATTCGTTAAGCATTTTGCTAATAACGAAACTGACGCTTCTTGGGTTGATTTAGAAATTTCAGGTAACGAAAAGTATTCAGCTAAACTTGAAGAAGTTAAGCCAGAAATCATTCGTAGCATTAATAAATTATCTGTTATTGAACAAACAACAGGTTTAAGCATTGAGCGTATTAAAGACATCAACCGTCGAATGAGCATAGGTGAAGCGAAAGCACGCCGTGCGAAAAAAGAAATGGTTGAAGCTAACTTACGTCTTGTAATCTCAATTGCTAAAAAATACACAAACCGTGGCTTACAATTCTTAGATTTAATCCAAGAAGGTAACATTGGTCTGATGAAAGCGGTTGATAAGTTTGAATATCGCCGTGGTTATAAGTTCTCTACTTATGCTACGTGGTGGATACGTCAAGCAATCACACGCTCTATTGCTGACCAAGCAAGAACAATCCGTATCCCTGTGCATATGATTGAAACGATTAATAAACTTAACCGTATCTCTCGTCAAATGTTACAAGAAATGGGTCGTGAGCCAAATCCAGAAGAATTAGCAGAACGCATGATGATGCCTGAGGATAAAATCCGTAAGGTACTTAAGATTGCTAAAGAGCCAATTTCAATGGAAACACCAATCGGTGATGATGAAGATTCTCACTTAGGTGACTTTATCGAAGATACAACTATTGATTCGCCAATCGATTCGGCAACAATGGAATCTCTTCGTGGCGCAACTAACGATGTACTTGCAGGCTTAACAGCTCGTGAAGCTAAAGTACTACGTATGCGTTTTGGTATTGATATGAATACCGACCACACCTTAGAAGAAGTAGGTAAACAGTTTGACGTAACACGTGAGCGTATTCGTCAAATAGAAGCGAAAGCGCTGCGTAAATTACGCCACCCTTCTCGCTCAGATTTACTGAAAAGCTTTTTAGACGCTAAATAATTTTAGCGCTACTATATAAACTAAAAAGGCCGCTATAGCGGCCTTTTTTCTATTTGAAGGAAATAACCATGGCTTGGATCCAAATTCGTATTAATGCCAATGCTGCAACAGCTGATGCCGTAAGCGATCTATTAATGGAAGCGGGTAGCGCTTCAGTAACCTTTATTGACGCAAAAGACACCCCTATCTACGAGCCTAAAATTGGCACCGTTGTGTTCTGGGCTGATACCACAGTTATTGGCCTGTTCGAAGCTAATCATGATATGAACGCAGTCGTTGCGTTATTGAAGCGCCATGATGAGCTAAAAGACAATTTAGTATACAAAATCGAGCAACTTGAAGATAAAGACTGGGAACGTGAATGGATGGATAACTTCCACCCTATTCAATTTGGCGAAAAACTATGGATTTGCCCAAGCTGGCGCGACATTCCTGACCCTGATGCTGTAAATGTATTGCTAGACCCTGGCCTTGCTTTTGGCACGGGTACGCATGCAACAACGGCCTTGTGCCTTAAATGGTTAGAAAGCCAAGATCTGACGGGTAAAACGGTTGTTGATTTTGGTTGTGGCTCAGGCATTTTAGGTATTGCAGCTATAAAACTAGGTGCAGAGCGTATGATTGGGATAGATATTGACCCTCAAGCGCTTGAAGCTAGCCTTGATAACGCGAACCGAAATGGTGTTGCAGACAAACTCGAAGTATACCTTCCAGAAAACCAACCTGAGTTTAGTGCAGATATAGTAGTGGCCAATATTTTAGCCCAGCCACTTCGCGAATTACATAGTGTGATTTTAGGGTTATTAAAGCCAGGTGGTAAAATTGCCATGTCAGGTATTTTAGAAGAACAAGCACAATCGGTTGCTGACATTTATGCACCGTTTATTGAACTAGATGACATTGCCGTTGAAGGTGATTGGACTCGAGTAAGTGGCACTAAAAAAGCGTAATAAATCGAACAATCAAATCTAGAGCATTAACTCAAAACATGCATGTAAAGCCTGTATTTAACAGGCTTTACTATTTTTTTACATATCAAAAAATTTTCTAGTTATCTTGTAAAAAATAAAATCTGTATGAATTTCAAACAAATCAACCTACTTGTCATGTGGTTATCAAATGTCAATACGAAAAGGGCAAAAAAAAGTTACTTTTGTTCAATTTATAGCCTTTGATTTTTGTGAAAAAAACCGTAAACTTAGCGCCCCTTGAAAAGAGGCCTATTGAATATAGTGCGTATCGGTAAATACCAACTTGAGAATAATGTAATTGTCGCGCCAATGGCAGGCATTACAGACAGACCATTCAGACAACTTTGTCGACGCTTAGGTGCGGGCTTAGCTGTGTCTGAAATGCTATCGTCAAATCCTAAGGTTTGGAAAACAGAAAAGTCGATGAACCGTATGGATCACAGCGGTGAGTCGGGTATACGCGCGGTGCAAATTGCAGGAGCAGATCCTGAGCTTATGGCGCAGGCCGCACAATTCAATGTTGCTAATGGTGCACAGATCATAGATATCAATATGGGGTGCCCAGCAAAAAAAGTGAACAAGAAACTCGCAGGCTCTGCCTTATTACAGTTTCCTGAACTTGTGGAAGAGATTATTGATGCAGTTGTTAATGCTGTTGATATACCTGTGACACTTAAAATCCGTACAGGATGGGATCCGGATAACCGTAATGGTGTAGAGATTGCGAGAATAGCTGAACGTTATGGCATTGCATCACTTGCTGTACATGGGCGTACGCGCGCATGTATGTACAAAGGTGATGCTGAGTACGCCACGATTAGGGATATAAAACGTTCAGTGTCGATTCCTGTAGTTGCCAATGGTGATATTACATCACCAGAAAAAGCAAAACAGGTTTTAGACTATACGGGTGCAGATGCCATTATGATTGGCCGAGCCGCCCAAGGTCGCCCTTGGATATTTAGGGAGATAGACCACTATTTGCGAACTGGGGAACATTTACAGCCACCTGCTATTGCAGAGGTGCGCAGTATATTAATGGAGCATTTAACAAACCTCCATATGTTTTACGGTGAGCCAATGGGAGCGCGAATTGCTCGCAAACATGTATCTTGGTATTTGCAAACCCATGACAGTGATGGTCAGTTTAGGCGAGTATTTAATGCGCTCGACAACCCACAGGCACAGGTCGTCGCATTAGAGCAATACTTTAAAACACTAGCAGCTAACTAAGAAAGAAAGAGACTTAATAATGTTCGAACAAAACGTGACTTCTCCATTTATCACTAACCCTCATGTTCAGTCACACGAGAAACCGCAGCCATTGCGTGATGCAGTAAAAAAAGCTGTTCACCACTATTTAAAGCAGCTTAACGGTCAAGATGTGCAAGACGTTTACGACCTTGTTCTTTCAGAGCTAGAAGCGCCATTACTTGAAGAAGTAATGACATATACACGTGGTAACCAAACTCGTGCAGCAATTTTACTAGGTATCAACCGTGGTACTTTACGTAAAAAGCTTAAAAAATACGGCATGAACTAATACCAATTATATTGAAAGCATAAGTATTCTAACGAGCTAAACAAGCCCATAACGTCGTTAAAAGTTTTTTATGTAGAATAACTACACTGCAAAATTTTTGCCTTGTTATAGACTTGTTTTTCTATCGTTATTACTACTTACTAATCCAATACAACTGGTATTTTGCAAAAAAAGCACCTTAGGGTGCTTTTTTTATGCCTACAGTTTATTAACTAAATTGCAAAATGCTCACGCTTATTGAGCCTTTATAAGTCGTTTTTTGAGTAGTAATCAGTTAAAATGCCCGCTTCTAAGCTAGCTCATTAACTGAGGAAATCAAACTACAATGGATACTCATCGTCCCATTCGTCGCGCACTATTAAGTGTGTCTGATAAAACCGGTATTGTTGAATTTGCCCGCGCACTTGAAGCGCAAGGCGTTGATATTTTATCAACTGGCGGCACATGTAAACTACTTGCTGATAACGCCATAAAAGTGACTGAAGTATCAGATCACACAGGCCACCCTGAAATCATGGATGGTCGCGTAAAAACCCTTCACCCAAAAATTCACGGCGGCATATTAGCCCGTCGCGGACAAGATGAAAGCGTAATGGCAGATAACAACATTTCTGCTATCGACATAGTTGTAGTTAACTTATACCCCTTTGCGAATACAGTCGCTCAAGAAAACTGCAGCCTTGAAGATGCCATTGAAAACATTGATATTGGCGGCCCTACAATGGTTCGTGCAGCAGCTAAAAACCACAAAGATGTAACAATCGTGGTAAACGCAAGCGACTACGACCGTGTTATTAGTGAAATGCAAAACAACAATGGTTCAACAACGTACAAAACACGTTTTGATTTAGCGATTGCCGCCTACGAGCACACTGCACAATACGATGGCATGATTGCTAACTACTTCGGTAAAATGGTGCCTGATTACACCGAGGAAGCTGCTGTAGAGACTAAATTCCCACGTACTATCAATATGCAGTTCACTAAAAAGCAAGATATGCGTTACGGTGAAAACTCACATCAAGATGCTGCTTTTTATGTTGAAAATGACATTGCTGAAGCATCAGTTGCAACAGCAACTCAATTGCAAGGTAAGGCCCTTTCGTTTAACAACATTGCAGATACCGATGCAGCACTTGAATGTGTTAAAGAATTTGACGTACCTGCGTGCGTAATTGTAAAACATGCTAATCCGTGTGGTGTTTCAATTGGCGACAATATTCTACAAGCATACGAGCGCGCTTTTAAAACAGACCCTACATCAGCATTTGGTGGCATTATTGCCTTTAACCGAGAGCTAGATGCAGCAACTGCACAAGCAATTGTTGACCGTCAGTTTGTTGAAGTAATTATTGCACCAAGTATTTCGAGCGACGCTGCAAAAATTGTTGAAGCTAAAAAGAACGTGCGCCTATTAGAATGTGGACAGTGGACAGGTAAAGCAGCTGGCCAAGATATTAAACGCGTTAACGGCGGTATTTTAGTTCAAGACCGCGACTTAGGCATGGTAACGCAAGGCGACTTAAAAGTTGTTTCTAAGCGCCAGCCTTCTGAGCAAGAACTTAAAGATTTACTGTTTTGCTGGAAAGTAGCTAAATTTGTTAAATCAAACGCAATTGTTTATGCCCGTGACGGTATGACCATTGGTGTAGGCGCAGGCCAAATGAGCCGCGTATACTCAGCTAAAATTGCAGGTATAAAAGCCGCCGACGAAAACCTTGAAGTTAAAGGTTCAGTTATGGCGTCTGACGCATTCTTCCCATTCCGTGATGGCATTGACGCAGCCGCAGCCGCTGGCATTACTGCGGTAATTCAGCCTGGTGGCTCAATGCGTGATGAAGAAGTGATTGCAGCTGCTGATGAAGCTGGCATGGCAATGGTACTAACTGGTATGCGCCATTTCCGCCACTAATCACACAAAGGGTTAAACGTTGGTTTAACCCTTTTTGTTTGCTATAAATTCACGTATTCTGATTATTCAATAACCTATTTAAAATTATAATGTGAAGGAACAAACAATGAAATTTGCGCTAAAATCGCTACTTGTAGCCACACTAACAATGACATCGACTATGGCGCTTAGCCATAACCACGAATCAAGCCTTGAACATGCACTTCAATCAAGCGAACGCAGTGCTAAAAACAGCGCTCGTGATGAATATCGTCACCCAGCTCAAACACTTGCATTTTTTGGCTTTAAACCAACCATGACAGTTGTTGAAATTGCACCCGGTGGTGGTTGGTATAGTGAAATTTTAGCGCCAGCATTAAAAGAACAAGGCACTTATTTTGCCGCGCACTTTCCTGCTGATTCATCAGTTGGCTACTACCAACGCTCTCTTGCAGGCTTTAAACAAAAAGTAGCAGAAGATGAGCGCTTTAGTAGCGTTAAAATTACTGAGTTTGCACCTGTAACACATTTAGATATTGCGCCAGCTGGCAGTGCCGATATGGTTTTAACATTTCGTAATGTACATAACTGGTATATGGGCAAAGATAAAAGCGGTGCACTAAGTGCATTCCAAGCTTTTTATAAAGCCCTTAAACCAGGCGGTACATTAGGTTTAGTTGAACACCGTTTAGCTGAAGAGCGTGCTGATGAAGATCAAAAAACATCAGGTTATATGAAGCAAAGCTACGTAGTAGACCTTGCTGAACAAGCTGGGTTTGAATTAGTAGCAAGCAGTGAAATAAATGCAAATCCAAAAGATACAGCCGATCACCCTAAAGGTGTATGGACGCTACCACCAAGCTTAAGACTCGGCGAACAAGATGCTGACAAATATAAAGCCATTGGTGAAAGCGACCGCATGACGCTGAAATTTAAGAAACCGCTTTAAATAGGAATTTTCGCCATGAATGTTTTAGTCATTGGCAGCGGCGGCCGCGAACACGCACTTGCGTTTAAAGCCGCTCAAAACACCAAAGTAAATACTGTATTTGTAGCCCCTGGTAATGCAGGTACTGCACTTGAACCAAAACTTGAAAACGTAGCAATAAACGTTGACGACTTAGATGGTTTACTTAGTTTTGCACAGCAAAATAAGGTAGAGCTTACTATTGTAGGTCCAGAAATACCGTTAGTACTGGGTGTTGTTGATAAGTTTCGTGAACATAACATGGCTATTTTTGGACCAACGGCGGGCGCAGCTCAGCTTGAAGGTTCGAAATCGTTTACTAAAGACTTTTTAGCACGTCATAAAATCCCAACGGGCGACTACCAAACGTTTGAACAAATTGAGCCTGCCCTTGCTTATTTAAAAGAGAAAGGCGCGCCAATTGTTGTAAAAGCAGATGGTTTGGCTGCGGGTAAAGGCGTAATTGTAGCCATGACGGAGGCC
>NZ_AUTL01000010.1:0-521 GCF_000498015.1 Pseudoalteromonas sp. TAE79 | reverse complement strand
GGCAGTGGCATGAGCTTCCACAACATGCGTGGCTACGGCGACAAGCGGTTTACACCGCTCTCCGAGGCGTTCGATGACTGGCTGACGGACACTGTCGAAGGTGACTCCGGAATTCGTTATCAGCGATTGAGGAAATGGGTTCAGGCACCCCACGCCCTCGATTGTCATCCGCATGGAGACGAGGAACACCTGATTCCATTGCTCGTGGCAGCGGGTGCAGCGGGCGAGGAGCCCGGCAAGAAGGTTTATTCCGAACGGGTGATGGAAACCCAGTTATCGGCGTTTCAATTTGGTTGAGTGGGTGACGTCCCCTCAAAAATCAATAGCAAGAGGAATTAAATGATGAAAATTGAACTCACGGGCAAACAGTCGTTGGTCACCGGCTCTACCGCGGGCATCGGTTTGGCCATTGCCCAGGGGCTGGCCGAGGCCGGTGCCTCGGTAACTATAGTGGGTCGTGACCAGGTCAAAGTGGATAAGGCGCTGGCCGAGATAGCCAATGCCAGCGGTCGGGACGATGC
>NZ_AUTL01000009.1:0-3808 GCF_000498015.1 Pseudoalteromonas sp. TAE79 | reverse complement strand
CCCGCCAGTACAGGGTTTATATTAATTGATATTGCTCTAGCTGGATTTCCATATAAAGGGATGGCCTTTGTTGATGCGCTGCGTCATTTAACACTCCCTACTATTGTATTGGCCATGTATCCAACCACGGTATTAGTGCGCTTTACTCGCGAGTCTATGCTTAAGGTAATGGATCAAAACTTTATTAAAACAGCTAGGGCAAAAGGCCTTAACCGCCGTCAACTTATCATGCACCATGCACTGCGTAATGCTCTACTACCGGTAATTAAGCAAATTGGTTTGCAATTTAGCACCTTGATAACACTTGCGATGATTACTGAAGTTATTTTTTCTTGGCCGGGTATTGGCCGATGGTTAATCGATAGTATTTATCAGCGCGACTTTCCTGCAATTCAAGGCGGATTAATGGCGGTGTCTTTATTTGTTATTTTAGCCTCTATTACAGCTGAGCTTACTTACACTTTATTCGATCCACTCTCGCGGAATCAGGCCCATGGCAAAGTTTAATTTATTTTCTGAAGAGTCGAATAAATCGCCACTTGCGCGATTTTGGCGCAAATTTAAAAACAATCACCCAGCTTTGGTTGGTTTATGGATATTTATGGCGTTTGCATTATTGGCCGCCACAGCTCCTTTTTTAGCGCCCTATGGCGTAAACCAACAGCATAGTGATGCACTACTCATACCGCCCTCATGGCGAGAAATGGGCGATGTACGCTTTATTTTAGGCACCGATGATTTAGGCCGTGATGTACTCTCGCGCTTAATGAATGGTGCAACATATACGTTTGGACTTTCTGTTGTAGCTGCCCTAATCACGACCCTGTTTGGTGTATTAGTGGGGACTTTTGCAGGGATTAGTAAAGGGTTGCGTTCAAGCTTTTTAAATCATTTACTTGATATAACACTTTCTATTCCTTCTTTGTTATTGGCCATAATAATAATCGCCATACTCGGTCCTGGTTTAATGAATACCGTATGGGCAATTATTTTAGCGTTACTACCGCAATTTATTCACTCGGTGCGCAACCTAATTGTTGATGAATTAAGTAAAGATTACATTACTGCGTTTAGACTCGATGGCGCATCTAATTGGCATATAATATCGCGCGGTATTTTCCCTAATATTTATGAGCATATTGTGGTTATATTCACGATGGCGCTTTCTACTGCGATATTAGATATTTCAGCACTGGGATTTTTAAAATTAGGGGCTCAGCCACCAACGACCGAATGGGGCGCAATATTAGCCGAAAATCTAGGCCTTATTTATTTAGCGCCGTGGACTGTAGCGCTACCTGGTGTACTGTTATTTTTAGCCGTGTTATCTACTAATTTAGTAGGCGATGGCCTGCGACAAGTGCTAAAAGCACGTAAGGCTGATTAAATGCAATTACTCGATGTTCGTAACTTAACAATTGAACTACGCACCTCTGAAACTGTAATTAGAGCTGTAGACAGAGTGAGCTTTAGCTTAAAAGAAGGTGAAGTACATGCGCTTGTGGGCGAGTCTGGCTCTGGCAAAAGCTTAATAGCAAAAGCGATTATTGGTGTATTAAACGAGCGCTGGGATATTACTGCCGACCGTATTCATTGGCGCGGCGTAGACTTAATGCGTTTAAGCCCAGAGAAACGCCGTAAAATAGTAAGCCAAGATATAGCGATGATCTATCAAGACCCAAGTCGCTGCCTTGACCCAACCGCTAAAATATTTGACCAAATTGCCGAAACACTCCCAGAGGTCGCAACTAAAGGTTTCTTTTTAAAACGCAACCGAGAGAGAAAAGACAGAGTAAAAGCGCTTATTCATAAGGTGGGTATTAAAAACCACGAAGCGGTACTAAGTAGTTACCCTCATGAGCTCTCTGAAGGCGTATGTCAAAAAGTAATGATTGCGATGGCCATTGCTCGCACGCCTAAACTTTTAATCGCTGATGAGCCCACTACAGCGCTTGAGAGCACAACTCGCGCACAAGTATTTAGGTTACTAAAAAGCTTAAATCAACTTAAAAACATGTCTATTTTGATGATCTCTCATGAACTGGAAGAGATTGCACATTGGTCGCATGGCATTCATGTTTTATATTGCGGGCAAATGGTTGAAGCAGGCCCAACCCATGAAATATTTAAACAGCCTCGCCATCCATACACGCAAGCATTACTAAAAAGCTTGCCAGACTACGAGCAAGGCTTAGCACATAAAGAACCTTTTTATGCGCTTAAAGGGACTATCCCTACCCTGCAACATTTGCCCATTGGCTGTCGCCTTGGGCCGCGTTGTCCGCAAGCACAAAAAGCCTGTGTGGTTACACCAGCCCTAACTAAGCATCATGGTCATAGTTATGCGTGTCACTTCCCGTTAATTAAGGACATGAAGTAATGCAACCACTGTTAAAAGTACAAGCACTTTGTAAAACCTTTAATGTGCGAGCTGGGCTTTTTTCACGTAAAAAGTTTGAAGTCCTTAAAAACATTTCATTTTGCGTAGGTAAAGGTGAAAGCATTGCCATAATTGGCGAAACAGGCGCAGGTAAAAGTACGTTGGCAAAACTACTTTCAGGAGCTGATAGCGCTGATAGCGGGCAAATTTTGCTCGAGAATAATATTATCGAAGATAATGGCGTACGCGATAATCAATGTCGCCATATTCGTATGATTTTTCAAGATTCTGCTGCATCGCTCAACCCGGGCTTAACCATTGGCGAAATGCTTGATGATTGCCTGCAATATAATACTGAACTTGATGCTAGTGAACGCACTGAAAAGATTGATGCAACGCTTTCTAAGGTGGGTTTGTTAATCGATCATAAACACTACTACCCGCATATGTTTAGCGTGGGGCAGTTACAACGTGTAGCGTTTTCTCGTGCATTAATTTTAGATCCTAAGGTGATTGTACTTGATGAAGCTGTTTCGTCTTTAGATCCCTCTATACGGGCGCAAATAGTAAACTTGTTACTTAAGCTGCAGCGCGATACAGGCCTTACGTATGTGATGATCACTCATCATTTAAGTTTAGTACGTCACATTAGTGATTTTGTAGTTGTACTTGATAAAGGCGAAGTGGTTGAATACGGTCCTACTGAAGATGTTTTTCAAAACCCTCAATCAAAAGTAACGCAGCGTTTATTAAGCTGCTAAAGCAGATTATAAATACCTAACTTTTTTGTAAGGTAACCGTATTTAACTAGGTCTTCTTGTTAATTGTATTTAATTAACAAGAGATCTCATGCTTAAACAAAAGTTACTACTTAGCCTTTCCCCATTACTCCTTCTATCTGCCTCAGCTATTGCTGATACAAATTGGGTTGGTGGCGTTGATCATTTAGGTTTAACCGTATCAAACTTAGATGCATCCAAAGCATTTTTTTACTGATGTACTTGGCTTTAAAACGCTAGGGAATGACCCAGCCTATCCTGCTTATTTTTTATCAAACAATAAAATAACCATTACATTATGGCGCGTGAAAAACGATGCAAAACGTGTGGAGTTTAATCGAGCAGAAAATGTGGGCTTACACCATTTAGCACTCAGTGTTGAAAGTATCAAAAAGTTAAGCGAGCTACATGAACACTTACAAATGCAAAATAATATTATTATAGAGTTTGCACCCGAAAACTTAGGTAGCGGCCCAACCCAACATATGATGATAAGAGAGCCTAGCGGCAATCGGATTGAGTTTATTGCCAGAGGTAATTAAAAGACAATAAAGAAAGGCGCTTTAAAAGCTGTCTCTTATACACAAATCCCTGCTAAGAAATTAGCGGGGATTTTTTTGAACTAAATCTCAATGTCATGATCAGATCT
>NZ_AUTL01000008.1:0-1511 GCF_000498015.1 Pseudoalteromonas sp. TAE79 | reverse complement strand
GGCAGGTATCGTTAGATGCAATGCATAATACAGTACAAAAAATATCAGGCACAGCCCACAAAGCATTTAAAGGGACTAACTACGACTCGGCTGGTAAAACCGGTACCGCGCAAGTAGTTAGTATTGCCCAAGGTGAACGCTACGATGCAGAATCTCTTAAAGAGCGCCAACGCGATAATACAATTTATGTAGGCTTTGCACCTTATAGCGATCCTAAAATTGTGGTTTCTGTTGTGTTAGAAAACAACCACGGCGGCATTCAAATAGCTCGCCAACTTATGGATTACTACTTTGCAGCCAACCCTGTTAATCTTGCAAGGAACGAGACACCATGACCGCTTTGCACGATAAACGCTCTATTTGGATGCGTATGCACCTAGACCTACCGCTGCTTATTGCACTACTTATAATGATGGCTGGCAGCATAATAGTTGTTTACAGCGCAAGCGGGCAAGAGTCTTCTATGATGATTAGGCACATGACCCGCATGGGCGGTGCGATTGTTGCTATGATTGTTTTAGCCCAGTTTTCGCCTGCCACGTTAAAGCGGTTAGTGATCCCACTTTATTGTGTTGGGTTATTAATGCTAGTCGGTGTACTTTTATTTGGTGTAAGCTCAAAAGGCGCGCAGCGTTGGCTCAATTTAGGGGTGACACGATTTCAACCTGCAGAATTAATGAAGTTGGCTGTCCCGATGATGGTAGCTTGGTATATAGGTAGAAACCACTTACCACCTCGCCCGCTACATTTAATTATTGGTTTTATGATTGTAATGCTCCCTACATTATTAATTAAAGAACAACCCGACTTAGGTACCGCTATACTTATTGCAAGCTCAGGTATATTTGTATTATTTTTGTCTGGGTTGAGTTGGCGTTTAATAGGCTTTTTAAGCTCGATTATAGCGCTTGCTGCATGGCCATTTTGGCACTACGGTATGCACGATTATCAAAAACAACGTGTACTCACCTTTTTAGATCCTGAGAGCGATCCGCTTGGTTCGGGTTATCATATTATTCAATCGAAAATTGCTATTGGATCAGGCGGCATAGAAGGTAAAGGCTGGTTGCTTGGTACACAATCGCAATTAGAGTTTTTGCCAGAGCGCCACACCGACTTTATATTTTCGGTTTTAAGCGAAGAATTTGGCTTATTCGGCGTATGTGTTTTACTTAGCCTGTACTTATTTATTATTGGTCGTGGTTTATACATTGCTGTTAATGCACAAGATGCATTTGGTAAATTGCTCGCAGGCGCACTCACCCTCACCTTTTTTGTATATGTATTCGTAAACATAGGCATGGTATCGGGTTTATTACCTGTTGTAGGCGTACCACTACCACTGATTAGTTATGGCGGCACATCAATGGTAACGCTCATGGCAGGATTTGGCATTATTATGTCAATCGCAACAGATAAAAGGATGCTTTTAAAATAATGCGACACACTAATCAGCTTATATTTACCACGTTATTAATTTTGCTTTTAAATGCATGTAGTAGCGGCTCTAG
>NZ_AUTL01000007.1:0-6066 GCF_000498015.1 Pseudoalteromonas sp. TAE79 | reverse complement strand
GGTAAATACGTAAGCCAATCTGGCTCGTTTAGCGGTTTACCATAAATACAGTCAAGCGTTTGGCCTTTGTCGGTAATCTGGCGCGGCTGCGTTGCTGTGATTGACGACATAGCCATGGTTTCTATTTTTACACCATCAAACTTTAAATGATTACTTTGCTCATGCACGAGCGAATCAAGTAGTAGTGCTAAATCTTTATGGTGTTTTGCACTTATGTGATCTGATTTATTAGCTGCAAATAATATTTTGTCTATGTTGGGCTTAAATAAACGTTTAAAAAAGCCCGACTCACCGTAATTAAAGTGTGCGAGTAATTGGTTTATTACACTGCTTTGCTCTTGGAGTGTTTCGTGCCCTTCGTTTAACGCACTAAGTACATCTACAAGTACGATTTGGCGATCGAAGTGCCTAAAATGCTCATTATAAAATGGTTTTACGACTTCTTTTATATAGGCGTTAAAACGCTTAATTAAATGCGCTAAATTAGAACCCGCAACGACATCGTCACTGTTTATTTCACCCGATACCGGAAAAAACAATAACAATGGCGCGCCTTGTAGGTCGCCAGGCATTAGCATGCGCCCAGGTTGTAACATGGCAAGTTTGGTGTCTTTTTTAAGCCCGACTAACATGCTTTGATAAAGCTGAGCAATATGGGCAAGTGCGTTTTCATCAACGGGGGCGTTTAAGTCAAGTTGATCAACGGCTACTAAAAAGTCACTTGATGTGTTTACGCGCGAAGGCTGAGTTAATAACGGATATTGCTGCTCGCACCATTGAGAATAGCTTTGCTCAAGCATAGGTAAATCAAGGAGCCATTCACCCGGGTAGTCAATAATATCTAAATAAAGCGTTGATTGCGGCGAAAAGTGCCCACGCAGCCCTGCATTACTTTGATACTTTATTGCCAAGCGCAGCGTATTAATACGCTCGGTAGATGCAGGCCATGTAGGCATCCCATCGCTGGGTAATAAAGTATTGAGTGCTCGAGGGTAATTAAACGTAGGGACTTTTAACGCCTCTTGCGGCACAACTTTAGTGGCCACATGGCGGTGCTCGCGCATTACATCAAAAAAAGGTAAGTTTTTATCGTCCGCTTGGGTTGTTAAGTGTTTAACAAGCGCGGTAATAAAGGCAGTTTTACCACTACCACTTAGGCCAGTTACGGCAAGCTTTACGTGTTGGTCTAAACTGCGATGAAGGGCTTTTTGTGCTTTGCCTTTAATGCTTTTAAAGGTCTTTTTTGCAAATGATTGGCTCATAAAGTGTCTTGCACCTAATTTGCCGTAATTTATCACGCTGCAAATAAGGTGCTATTAAATCCTTTAAAGTTTGTTAATTTCACGGCTCACCGTAAACTCGCTTGAAGTTACATGGCGCTCCATATCTTGAAGGCGAGTATCTACACGCGTTAAACGCTCTTTTAAATCTTGCAATGCGCGGCGCGGCGGCTCGCCTTTTTGCCATACTTTAAATTTTACTTCTAGCGGATCGTCAGTTTTAGTTGAGCTTTTTGTTTGCGCTGTTGCGGGCTCTTTTTTATCTAAAATGAACCAGGCTGCAATATACGCTACCACAAATAATGGGCCACCCGTTAGCAGTACCGCACTAACAAATATAATGCGAACTAACCATAACTCCATATTAAAGTAGTCACTTAATCCCGCACACACACCGGCTATTTTACCGCGTTGTGGGTCTCTTAATAATTCGCGTTTGGCACTCATACTTTGCGTCTCCATTGTGGTGACTCTTGATCAAGCAATGCTTCAAGTGTTTCTAATCGATCAGCCATTTTTTCAGCTTTGTGTGCAAGCTCAAGTAATTGGCGATGTTCGTGCTCACTTAAACCTTGGCTTACTTGTTTCTTGCTACGGTAGTGCAAAATTAGCCACAGCGGAGCAACAAAAATCATAAACAAGATAAATGGTGCAACTAATATCTCTGGATCAAACATAATCCTCTCCTGACAATCCGTTTTGATGTTTTTAAGCTGGGGCACAAAGGCCCCATATATTTTTATATGTAATTATTTATCAGCTAACTTCTTTTTAAGTTCGGCTAGCTCATCATCTATCTTTTCATTTTTTTGTAGATTAGCAATTTCATCCGCTAACGTCTTTTTACCTAAATCGTACGACTCAATTTGAGATTCTAGTCCATCAATTTTGGTTTCGTAACGTTCAAAGCGGTTAAGTGCTTCTTCTACTTTTGAGCTATCAAGTGTCTTTTTCACTTCAAGGCGCGACTCAGCCGAACGTTGGCGAAGTATAATCGCTTTTTGACGAGATTTAGCATCTGCTAGCTTTTCTTGTAGCGTCGTTACTTCTTGCTGTAATTTCTCAATATGAGACTCTACATGTTCAAGCTCACTCGCTACTGAAGCAACTGCATCTGCCGACTTTTGCTTTTCAAGTAAGGCTGAACGCGCTAAATCGTCGCGGTCTTTACTTAAAGCCAGTTCGGCTTTATCTTGCCAATCACTTACCTGCGCTTTAAGTGTATCTAAGCGGCGTACAATTTCTTTTTTCTCAGCCAATGTTTTAGCTGATGTAGAACGTACTTCAACAAGCGTATCTTCCATTTCTTGAATAATCAGACGAACCATTTTTTCTGGGTCTTCTGCTTTATCTAAAATGGCGTTGATATTAGAATTAACAATATCTGCAAAACGTGAAAAAATTCCCATAACATTTACCTCTGTAATTAAAACTTAGTTAGTCTGCTATAACTAGTATCAATATGCTTGCCAACTTTTTAAAAGTTAAAATACACTTTATTTTCATTACGTTAAACTAAATATACAAATTTCTTTAGTTATCCCTAATTATGAAATACACTAACTGTTAGTAAAAATGACCAAGAGTTAGGAAATATGAGCCAATATCGCCAACAGGATAATTTACTCGGCCAATCAGATAGCTTTCTGTCTGTATTAGATCAGGTATCGCAACTGGCTAATTTAGATAAACCGGTACTTATTATTGGTGAACGCGGCACAGGTAAAGAGCTAATAGCAGCACGCTTACACTTTTTATCAAAACGCTGGGATCAAAACTACGTAAAGCTTAACTGTGCAGCGCTTAACGAAAACCTACTCGAAAGTGAATTATTTGGCCACGAAAGCGGTGCTTTTACGGGGGCAAGTAAACGTCACGAAGGTCGTTTTGAACGCGCTAACAGCGGCACACTGTTTTTAGATGAATTAGCTAATACCTCAGCTATGGTACAAGAAAAACTGCTGCGCGTTATAGAATACGGTGAGTTTGAACGTGTTGGCGGCAAACAAACTGTAAAAGTAGATACCCGCTTAGTGTGTGCGACAAACGAAGATCTTCCTTATTTGGCCGAGCAAGGTGAATTTAGAAGTGATTTACTCGATCGCCTTGCCTTTGATGTAATTACCCTACCACCACTGCGCGAACGCCAAGACGATATTATGCTTCTTGCTGAGCAGTTTGCGATGAACATGGCGCGCGATTTAGAGTGGGAACTGTTTAGCGGCTTTACCCGAAGCGCAACAGAAACACTGCTTAGTTATGATTGGCCTGGTAATATTCGTGAACTTAAAAATGTGGTTGAACGCAGTTTGTATCGCCACGGTAGTGAACATATTCCCGTTCACCAGATTATTTTAGACCCATTCGATAGCCCATTTAGACCAAAAGCGCGTATTAAAGCACCTGTAGCGGCTCAAACGGTTAATGCAGAGCCTATTGTTGTTACGCCGCCTGTTACTCAAGCAAGCAATGATTCAGCCGTTGATATTCAATTTCCGTGCAGCTTAAAAGAGCATTCAAACGACTTTGAAATAAACATGATTAATAAAGCACTCGAACATAGCCAATTTAATCAAAAGAAAACTGCAGAAGTACTTGGTTTAACGTATCATCAATTACGTGGTTATCTTAAAAAATACAACTTATTGGATCAACAATAGTCAGAGGTTATGCGGGTGCATAAATTATTACTTGTTTTGCTTACCACCACTTTAGTTGGTTGCCTTGATAGCAAAGAAGAAATCATAGAAGAAAAAAACCAAGGCTTAGTTTATTGCGCTGAAGCTAACCCTGTGTCGTTTAATCCGCAAGTCACGACCACCGGTTCAACTATTGATATAATTGCTAACCAATTATACGACCGCTTAATTAGCATTGACCCTGTTACGGCAGAGTTTCAAAGTGAGCTGGCGACCGATTGGAAAATTAGCAAAGATGGTAAATCGGTTACCTTTACCCTGCGTAAAGATGTAAAGTTTCATACAACTTCTTATTTTACCCCATCGCGGGACTTTAACGCCGACGACGTTATATTCACCTTTAGCCGATTATTCGATGTATATAATCCATATCACTTTGTGGGCGATGCCGATTACCCGTATTTTCAAAGTGTAGGAATTGATCAACTTATTCGCAAAATTGTGCGCGTGTCTGACTACCAAGTCCGTTTTGAATTGTTTAATCCTGAAAGTAGTTTTTTAGCTAATATGGCTACCGACTTTGCCGTGGTGCTTTCAGAAGAATACGCCATGAAACTTAAGAAAAATAATCAAAAGAACTTATTTGATCAGTACCCTATTGGCACCGGCCCGTATATTTATAAAGAATACCGCCGAGATCATCTTGTGCGCTTTTACCGTAACCCACTTTATTGGAAGCATGACGTTGCACTTGAGCAATTGGTTTACGATATAACCCCTAACGGCACTACGCGCATAGCAAAAATGCTGACTAAAGAGTGCGATGTAACGGCTCATCCAAGTAGTGCGCAATTGAGCATTTTAGCGCAACGTGATGATATAAACGTCGAAAAAGAAACAAACTTAAACATAGGTTATTGGGCATTTAATACAGAGCGTGCTCCGTTTGACGACTTACGCGTACGCCAAGCGCTTGCGCACGCAATAGATGTAGATAAAATAATGCAGGCGGTTTATTACGGTAACGGTACTCGCGCACAATCTATTTTGCCGCCAACCTCTTGGGCATTTGAGCCACAAGAAGATATACCTACGTTTGATCCAGAACTTGCTAAAAAATTACTTATTGAAGCAGGGTTGCCTAATGGCTTTGATATGACGATATGGGCTATGCCTGTGAGTCGTATTTATAATCCCAACGCACGTAAAATGGCTGAGCTTATGCAAAGTGATTTACGCAAAGTAGGCGTTAACGTCAGTATTGTAGAATATGAGTGGAATACGTTTATTCAACGTATTGGCGAGCATAGGCACGACAGTGTATTACTTGGTTGGGCCGCAGATACACCCGACCCTGATAACTTTTTTAGCCCGCTGCTGAGTTGCACCGCTACTTTTAGTGGCAAAAACCCTGCAAACTGGTGTAATCCCCAATTTGATTTATTGCTTACTAAAGCACTAGACACCACTGATTTAAACAAACGTAAAAAATACTACGAAGATGCACAAAGCTTAATTATTAAAGAGTTGCCGTTATTACCAATTGCTCATGGCTTGCGCTTTCAAGCAAGTAGCGCTGATGTGGAAGGCATAACACTTGGCCCGTTTGGTGCTATTTCGCTTGCTAATGCGAGGAAAAAATAATGATCTTAGATTATATTTTACGTCGCCTTGGTTTGTTCTTTTTTATGATACTAATGCTCAGCGTATTTACGTTTTCACTGGCGTATTTATTTCCCGGTGATCCGCTAAGTAATTTAAGTGGCATACCAAGTGGTAACTTTGCACAGCATAGTGAGCTTGAGGATAAATATTTATACAACAGCAATTACTTTATGCAATACATTGCCTTTTTAGGGAGAATATTTCAAGGCGATTGGGGGCTTTCATTTGCCTCTGGTAACAGCGTGTTTAGCCATATTATTGACTTACTACCGGCTACTTTAGAGCTAAGCGTATATGCATTAATTGTATCGGTTGTTATTGGTGTACCTACTGGCATTTTAGGCTCTGGCTATCATAAACGCTGGCCCGACAAACTTATAAACTCTGTCACTATGGTAGGTTATTCAATGCCTGTGTTTTGGCTCGCATTGTTGTTAATAATGGTTTTTTCATTAAAGCTTGGCTGGTTTCCTATGTCGGGC
>NZ_AUTL01000006.1:0-4199 GCF_000498015.1 Pseudoalteromonas sp. TAE79 | reverse complement strand
AAATAGGTTACGATAATGACTATTATCGTAACCTATTTTATGGAGAGCCGCCCGGCGCTGAGGGCCTTTCTTAAAGAAAATTTTAAGCTCATTATTTTAATTTAATTGCATCATTGCACGTGTAGAATATAATAATGCGTTTAATAAAGGTTTATTCTATTTATACACCTCCACGTTTAAACATAGCGTGCAGACTGCCCGCCACTGTGTATAATTAGGGTAAGTCCAAAATAAACACAGAGTTGAGGTTAGCATGCACAGTTACGCCTATTTTTATAAAGATGAAACCAATGAGAGTTTTGAGTTTCAGTCAAAATATAGTGACAAATTGAAGGTAGAAAATGTTTTCTGTGACGAACCGGCAGTAGATGATGCGCGACCAAATTTAGAGGCCTTAATTGAAGTCATACATACTGGTGATATTTTGCACATTGACTCTCTAAGCTCACTCGGTACAAGTATGTCTGATGTGTTAATGACGCTGCATTCTTTTTATTTTGAAAACATAACGCTAAAAATTGAAAATGAAAAAGATAGTGAATTATTTACTTCAATAGGTGGCGTTAAAGCCTTTTCAAAGGTGGTTATTGGTATACAAGATTTACAAATGAGGGTTGCAAAATATAAAAGAATTAACGGCATTAAAAAGGCCTTAATTGAGGACTCATTGTTACCTGATTCAGACAAAGGATTAAGAAAGTATAAAGGAAGAATTGGTAAAAGTGATGCTGAAAAGTTAGAGGTTACGGGTTCGGTATTAAGTGGCGAAAGCCCTACCAAAACAGCAAATACCTATTCAATATCAAGAGGTTCCGTTTATAACTTCATGGACTCAATGAGCACTAAATACAGTGCCGAGCTCGAGAGCTTTAAATCAATGGTTACTAGTTCAAAATTTAGAGTTTTGAATGATTTTTGCTACGAGAATATTGAAGCATTAATCTTGGATATAGTCATATTCAGTAAGAACAATTCACACGCTGACGTGATGAATTTTATCTATAGTGACGACTTTGAGAATAATATTAAACCTAGAATTTATAGCGCTCAACCTAATCTCAGTCGCAATTTAGTATCGGACATAAATAAAATAAGCGAATATTCATTTACCCCGGCCCAATTAGATTTAGCCTTCAAATTGACTGATATTTTATTGGATTATAAAGTTGATAATATAAAGGAGCTGAAGTCTAAATTAAGCTCACCTGTAACCAATGGTTTATCGCAGTCACTTAGTGATATATCAACGCAAAGTAATGAAATCCTCCAGCGCATGCTAGACCTATTGAACTTAACTGGCGGGAGACTTGAAGAGCAAGTATCTGAAAAGTTGAGAGCATTAAATTTGGTTAAAGTAAGGAGTTCCAATACTCTTAGTAGCGAACAAGTTTTTGAGTCTTTATTCAAGTCTTTGAATGCAAGAAACTGGAAGTTAATTTATTTCTTCTTTGGCTTAGATGGCTAATTTAATTAATATTTATAGAAAATTAAGTTATAAATTTAAGAGTTTGCTTGCCGTTTTTTTAACGCAAGCAATCCTATTCCTATCGTGACCACTGCCAGTGCCAAAATCAATGCCGTCATTACTTGTATGGAACTCATTTTTACTCCCAATACCTCTATTAACTACTATTTTAAAGGTTAAATATAGCTTATTCGTAATAATTTAAACCTTGCTACCTATAAGGGGTTTTGCGCCCATCCCCTCGGAATTAACCTTAAGGATGTTATGTTAGAGGTTGCTTGAAGCCCAGTATTACGTAAAGTTACTCAACTAATCGCCCAACCGTTCATTTTTCAATTTCTTTGAAACTCGAATAACTGTTCGAGTTGATACGTTCGTTAGTTTAGCCGTATCTTGGATACTCAACTTATTGATCACTCTTAGCTGGTAGATCTTTTCATGGAGTTCTAGATCTGCTTGTCGCCCACGGTACTTGCCTTCTTCTTTTGCTTTTTTTATTCCTTCAGACTGCCTACGGCGTCGGTCCTGGTAATCTTTCCTAGCAATTGCGGCTAGCATGTCCATCATCATCGCATTAATGGCCTTAATCATCGAGCTTGTAAACTCATCGTTCATTTTGGGAGAAAAAACAATGTGGCTGGTAGGTAAATCCAAGCTAATCACTTTTAGTTCTTTTTTGTGTAGCATTTCTTTTAATTTGAACCAACTTTGCTCATCGAGACGAGAAAGCCGATCAATTTGTTCAATGATGATTGCATCACCAATTGCTGCATCATCGAGTAATCGAAGTAATTCGGGTCTTTGCAATGATGCACCTGATTCGTTTTCTATATACCAGCCAGCGACACGAAAACCCTTATCTTGAACAAAATTCAGTAAAGTGCCTTGTGCTCGTTTTGCATTCTGGTCACTGGTTGATGCTCTAAGGTATCCAAAAATGTACATAGTCTATCCTAAAGTGACATTTAGGTTATGATCTAATGATGTGTGACATTTAGGTTATGACAAAATTGGTATTTGTGTCAATTTTAGATAGTGACTCAGAAGTATACTCATATAGCAGTGCGTGTATACACAATTTCACGATGATCACTCTTTACTATTTATTACAGTAAAGAAATAAATTATGGCTAAAGTAAAAGCAAATTACTAACACAGGTAAATACCAAGCCTTGGGACTCTTTACTAAAAAAATGACATTTCTAAACCATTTTCTATAAAAAGAAATTCAATCAAATAAGAATACAGAAACCATTGTCAATGAATATGATCCACACAGTTGATATACGTCACAACCACGTGTAGTATCAAAGACTCACAATATTAACAGAGATGCTTATGAACATCCTCTCACCTAAAATACTTATTATTACGTATGCCTTATTTTTGTATGCTCCTGTCGCTCTTGGAAGCTCATCCAACGATGACAGCTCTGATGTCATTAGTGAAATCATAGACACACCTGCAACGGTTAAAGCTAACGGTGTTGTACGTGTGGGTTGGCAACGCGACGATGTACCTGTCATGGTTGACGGCATGAAACTTCCTACCCAGGCTGGGTTGGGAAGTTGGGCAGCCTTTAAAAAAATGCCTAGTGGCGGTTTTATGCTGATGGGTGACACCGTGGTATTTGAAGATGAGATCACGCCTGCGATGGATGCGGCTTTCGCGCACGATCTTGAAATCACAGCACTTCACAACCACTTTGTGTTTGATAGCCCTTCTGTTTACTTTATGCACATAGGTGGTCACGGGAAAAATCTTGAAAGGCTTGCCGAAGGCGTAAAAGCGATGTGGGATGCTATTAAAGAAGTTCGCAAAAAACACGCGAAACCAGTAGGTCGTTTTCCAGGCAGTGTCCCTGATATTACCGGAAAGTATAAAACTGCGGCACTTGAAAGCATTTTGGGAGCCGAGGCCAGTCTCAATGGCAAAGTACTCAAATTCACGTTTGAACGTATCGCTACAATGCATGGTACTGAATTTGGTGCGTCAATGGGATTGTCGACTTGGGCTGCTTTCTCTGGCAACAAAGAGCATGCGGTTGTTGACGGAGATTTCGCTATGACTGCTGAGGAAGTCCAAGCTGTGATGTATGCATTACGCCAGGCCAATATTCATGTTGTGGCTTTACATAATCACATGATTGGTGAAACTCCTCCCTATTACTTTTTGCATTACTGGGGCAAGGGAGACCCCGAGAAACTGGCACAGGGAATACGCTCAGCGTTGAACGCACAGAAATCCATCGCTAAATAATTACTAGTGTGTAAAAAGGGGTGATAAATTTATAATTTATCTCCCCTTAAATTATTAACTTAAATGAAAGAAAGTGCTATAACTGGTTTTTCTCCAGTTAAGTGTGAATAATTAATTCGAGTCGATTGAAAGATAGCTCAATTAATCCCCGTTAACGACACCGCCAGCCCAACCAGCGCCGATATGCCAATCACTTTCATCACATTCATTTTGTAACGGAATAATGCAATGCTCGCAGCGATGGCGATAATCGCTGATATCCATTCAAACTGCCCATCAAAACCGGTTGGCCACAAAATGTGATAACCAAAAAACAGGGCGAGATTTAAAATCACACCCACTACCGCCGCCGTGATAGCAGTCAGTGGTGCAGTGAATTTCAAATCGTTGTGCGTCGTCTCAATAAAAGGTGCGCCCGCGAAAATAAAAATAAACGAGGGTAAAAAGGTAAACCAGCTGACGATAGTAGCGGCTA
>NZ_AUTL01000005.1:0-2888 GCF_000498015.1 Pseudoalteromonas sp. TAE79 | reverse complement strand
CCCAGCCACATTTGCAGCACAAGAATTTAATATTAAAGGTCCAGTAAGGGATATTCTTGAGGACTCTAAAGGTAGCATATGGATTGCGGCCAACGGCTTATACTATGTAGATAGAGGGCAAGTTGATTTACGCACTGAAGTAAATGGTCCTCTACCTATTGTTAATGCTACGGTGATCACACAAATAGTTGGCTCTGTTAGCCAAATGGCACTCTCTCCTGAAGGCATTTGGCTCGTTAATGATCGTCATTTATTGCGCCTTACAAAAAACTCATCAGACTTTTCTAAACTACGTTTAGAGCTTACCGCAAAAATATCTTTACCAGAGCGCTTAGCGCAAACCATAGTGCACGATTTATCATTTTTAAATGGTAATTTGTACATAGCCTCTGAGCTAGGTGCATACTTTTTAGATTTAGATGACGAGCTAAGACCTTTTCCTTTACCTAATGCAAATAACTCAGCCGTTTATAAGTTTATGAGCGATACCGATGGTGGCTTGTGGGTTTCGACCTATGGGCGCTTATTGTTCAGAGATAAAACCGGTGAGTGGCAATGGGTAGAGCCTAGCCAACTTGATCAAAGTATATGGTTTGCTGATATTTTTAGAGATGATAAAAATAACGTTTGGTTAGCAAGCTTTAGTGAAGGCTTGTGGCTTGCTCATGAAGGGCGAGTAGAAAGGCATTCAGCAGTTTCAAATATGACCGAATCTGTTATGGCTATTAGCCAAGCACCCGATGGTAAACTGTGGGTTGCGAATAAAAGCGGCATTGGTTATTTCGATTTAGATAAAAGTTTTATTAATTTAGTCCCAAGTAGTAAATATGGATACGCATCAGTACACGATCTACAATTTGATGGTGAGCGATTATATATAGCAACAGGGCGCGGTTTATTTGTTTTTGAAAACAAGACACTTTACACCGTCCCTGGTCGAGCACTTCGCGATAATCCGGTTTTTGCAATAAGTCGCTCTAGTAAAGGCGGTTTTTGGATTGGCACCGGACGCGGTTTATATCGATTAAATTATGCTGGTTTAACGCCTTTTGCCTATAACGCTTTTTTAGGTAGTAAGTTTATTACCTACGTATTAGATAAAACAAACTTTGGTGTGATTGGTACTAGTAAAGGTGCATATTACTTTACAGACCGTGGCATAGAAAAAATTGGCGACCAAACAACACTTGAAAGCGCATACGTAACTAGCGTGCTACATATAGATGGTGTGGGTATTTTAATCGGCTCTCTTAACGACGGGCTTTTTTACAGAAGTACGCAAGGGCAATGGCGCCAACTCGATGCAGCTAATGGTTTACCGTATGGTTCTATATTTAGCCTAGAATATGATGAAAAGTTAAAGCATGTTTGGGTAAGCACCATGAAAGGTGTTTACAGAATGCCTGTAGAGCAATTTAAAACAGAAATAAAAAGCCTAAAAGTTGAAGAAGTAATTTCATCTTTTGACCGTCAACTCGATGGTAAAGCGAATCAATGTTGTAGCGGACTTGGGCATGATGCGGTAGCAGACACCGGAAATTCTATTTGGTACCCAAGCTTACAAGGTGTTGTTGAAATACCTAAAAATGTAGAGCTATTTGGCGTGCTTGCATTAAAGCCAACAATAGAGACAATAACAACGCCACTTCGTCATTTAACTACCGCTGCGCTTGGTAAAAAACCATCATTAGAAACAGACGAGCGTGATATAACGCTAACTTACACAGCTATTGATTACTATGCACCAAACAGCATTGAATTTAGATATAAACTAAGTGGCTTAGATAGTGACTGGCGCTATGCAAATACGCGACGTGAAGCTATTTATACTAACTTGCCTCCTGGCTCGTTTTTGTTTCAATTAGAAGCTAAGCGCCAAGGTGAAGACTGGGCTAAAGCGCAAGATGTAGAATACGGTTTTGTAGTGCCTGAGCGCTTTGACGAAACAATTTACTTTAGGCTTTTAATTACCAGTGGTTTTATTTTGCTTTTTTATCTCATTTTTTGGGTGTTTAGAGCACAAGAACGCAGAAAACAAGAAGCATTAGAGGGCTTAATCACTGAGCGTACCTTAGAGCTTCGCCAAGCTAATGATAAATTAGGCCAAGTGAATTCACAGCTTAAATTAGTGAGTCACTCAGATGAGCTAACAGGGCTACGTAGTCGCCGCTTTTTGTTTGATCAACTCCCTAAAGATATTGAGCACTTTCAACGTAATTCACAGTCGCTGCAGGCACAAGGTAAGTCACTGGTGCTGGTAATTATTAACTTTGATAACTTCAGCCGTATTAACGATGCGTATGGCCCAATTGCAGGTGATAGCTGCTTACAGCAAATGGCTGCATTGTTAAATTCGCGTACGCAGGGTTCTGACTATGTGGCACGTTGGAGTGGAGATGAGTTTTTATTATTATTACGCGATTTTAAATGCAATAAAATAGATAGCTATGCTTCAGAACTTTGTAAAGTAATAGCGGCTAATTCATTCCAATTACCAAATGGAAAAACAACTAATATCACGGCATCAATTGGTTGGTCATTTTATCCATTACCACTTTTGGGTGGGCAGGTAATTAGCTGGGAGACATCTATTAACCTAGCAGATATTTCATTGCACCAAGTTAAAAAGCGCGGTGGTGATGGTGTTGCAAATATTACGTTTGATGATCAGCTTGATGCATTTGAGTTTGAACAAAATTCTAACGTTGATCAACAATTAGGTATTTTACAAAGCAATGGCCTAGCTGATATTAAAGTGTGGATGCGCTGATCAGCAATATTTGATATTAAAAAGGAGCCTAGGCTCTAATGCCGATCATTTAAGAAATAGTTAATAGCACTTGAACGATCTTCTAGGTATGTAAGAATCCGAATTCTTTTGTAGAATT
>NZ_AUTL01000004.1:0-2826 GCF_000498015.1 Pseudoalteromonas sp. TAE79 | reverse complement strand
AACATCCGTTAAACTTAAAAGATAATTCAGCCTATTTTGATTTACCGGAGTTGGTAGCCGCGGGTGTTGACTCGTTAAAAGTAGAAGGCCGCATTAAAGGTGCTAACTACGTACATACCGTTATTGATAGCTGGCGCAAACAAATAGATACCTTTGTACAAACAGGTAATTTAATTGAAGATGATTCAAGCTTATACAAAGTATTTAACCGTAATTTTACTAATAAGTTTTTGCAAGGTGACATGACAAAAAACATGTTTACCGACAACCCGCGCGACCATAGCTTTGATCACGCTAACGAAAAGAGTAACGCGATTTCGGTTGTGCAAATTTACGATGCACAACAAGAGCTCGCCGCAGAAAAAAATGACATTGATACGTTAGTTAAAAAGAAGATTGAGTTTTTAGATATTTCAAAGCGAGAACTACGCTTTGAGTTTGGCGGTCAATTAAACCAGCCACTTACAGTAACACTGACAATAAACGATAAACACGACAACACACTAGCAGAGCAAAGCGCCCTTCAACCTCTACGCTTTGAAGTTCAATCGCAAATGCCTATGCAAACCGCCGATATATCAGTTGTTGATATTGCTGCCATTGATAAGCGCTTTAAAACCTTTAGTAATGCCAATTTTGAAATTAAAAATATGGATTACTCAAACTTAGGCAACAACTTGAGTATTCCGTTTAAAGAGCTTGCCCGTATTAAGAAGCAAGTCGCGTTTTTATTAAACGAAGGCAAAGACGTACTCGCCCCTGTTGAACAGCCAAAACTAGTAAACCACCCTAAAGCCGATAACAAAACAACACTCTCTATTTTAATATCGGACATAAAAGACGTTCATCTATGTGATTTAACAGGTGGCGATGTTTACTTTAAATTGCCAGAGAGCTTTAGAACCGATAACGATAAATACATTAATGTATTTTTAGAGCACCCACAGTTAATTCCGTGGTTTCCGGCGGTGTTAATTGGTAAAGATTTTGAAGAAGCGGTACGTTTGCTCGAGGTTGTAAAACCTAAGCTTATTATTAGTAACAACACAGGCGTTGCATTTAAAGCAGTACAAATGGGTATTGACTGGATTGCAGGCCCGTTGTTAAACACCACAAACTCTTATGCGTTACTAACACTACAAGAAGATTTAAACGCAAAAGGCGCGTTTATTTCAAACGAAATAAACAAACCACAAATGCGTAATATTAAACGCCCTAACAATTTTAAAATGATGTACAGCATTTATCATCCAATACTAATGATGACTAGCCGACAATGTTTTTTCCAGCAAACAGTAGGATGTAAAAAAACACGCATTGACGCAAGCTGTATGCTGAGCTGTAAAAAAGAAACCACCGTTACCAATGTTAAAGGTATTAGCTTTGCTATTGATAAGCAAAAAGGCGGCTACCCAAGTATTTATAACCATGAGCAATTTTTAAACATGGATATTGTGAGTGACTTTGCCGACAAATTTGACGAGTTTATGATTGATTTAACCGACATTGGTTCAGGCGATAAAGAAAAACTGGATAAGGCCGTGTTACTTGCGCATTTTCAAGATTTAATTAACGGGCAAACACAAGCGGTTGAACACTTAAATAGCTTGGTTAAAGTACAAACCCGCCAGCAGTATGTTGAAGGCCTAAACAGCTAAGGTAACTAACATGACATTGCCATTATTATATACATTACAACACTGCCCATACGCAATGCGTGCACGAATGGGTATTTTAATGGCAGAGCAACAAGTACTACTACGCGCTATAAAAACTAAAAATAAACCGCCGCATCTATTGCAAATATCACCTAAAGGCACTGTGCCTGTTTTATTACTGCCTAATAACCAAGTTATAGATGAAAGCCTAGATATTATGCTGTGGGCTTTAAAGCAAAACGATCCGCATAATTTACTGCATACTCAAGACCCATTAGCACTTGAGCGCATGCTTGAGTTAATTAAACTAAACGATACGCAATTTAAACCCGTGCTCGAAAAGTACAAATTTTATGCTCGTACAAAAGACATGGCACAAATTTATTACCAAAAAGCCTGTGAAGAGTTTATTAAGCAATTTGAAGCAAAACTAACCACGCATAAATACTTAATTGGCGATGAAAAAAGTCTAGCCGATTATGCCCTGCTGCCATTTATTAGACAGTTTGCCCGTGTAGATAAACACTGGTACTTACAAAGTGAATACACGCATGTACGCGCATGGTTAAACGAGTTTTTACACGCCCCTATGTTCACCAAAGTCATGGCCAAATTTGTTTTGTATATGGACTGCGGCAAAGAGTTTTTATACGGCGTTAAAAAACCTTAACTTAGCCTTTGTTTTATAAGAAGTTACATTACTATAGCTAGCTGCAAACCTCAGCATTGAATTATTCTCATCATCGAATTTAAACCATTTATTTACGCTATACTGCCCTCCCCATTACTAACAAACGCTATGCATTATGAACTACTCAAACTTTGGCACTAAATTTACACAACCCAACGGCATTACCCAATTAATGGAAGACTTAGGCGGGGCTAAAAACAGTAACAATCCTAATATTGTTATGCTGGGTGGCGGTAATCCCGCATTAGTACCACAAGTAAATGAGGTTTTTTTAAGTGAATTACAAAAACTCGTTGCCAGTAACAAGGTATCGCAAGTATTTGGGCTCTACGATGGCCCAACCGGTAACGACGAGTTTAGAGCAGCATTAGCTGGCCAGCTAAGTAAAGAGTACGCATGGGATATTAGTGCCGATAATGTAGCACTTGGCAATGGCAGCCAAGCTAACTTTTTTGTGTTGTTTAATATGTTGGCAGG
>NZ_AUTL01000003.1:0-4137 GCF_000498015.1 Pseudoalteromonas sp. TAE79 | reverse complement strand
GAAAAAATAATGGTGGGTGTTTTTGCTATGCTGCTTGTTTTATGGGCCGGCGTACCCGCAATGATTTTAGGGGCTGACTACGCGGTTAACACAACCGCAGTGGCTTTTTTAGGTTTGTCGGTTTTATTAGTGACTGGTGTATTAAGCTGGGACGATGTACTTAAAGAAAAGTCTGCGTGGGATACCGTTGTTTGGTTTTCAGCATTAGTAATGATGGCCACTTTTTTAAATAAACTAGGTTTGGTAACGTGGTTTTCAACACTTGTTGAGAGCAACATTGCGCAACTGGGCTTTGACTGGATTGTATCGGCCATTATATTGGTAGCTGTGTATTTTTATGCTCATTACTTTTTTGCCAGTACTACAGCACATATTACTGCTATGTTTGCCGCATTTTACGCCGCAGGTTTAGCGCTTGGCGCTCCGCCTTTATTTTTAGGTTTACTATTAGCTGGCGCTTCATCACTCATGATGTCGTTAACGCATTACGCAACAGGCACCTCTCCCATAGTGTTTGGCTCAGGCTATGTATCATTAAAAGACTGGTGGGTAATGGGCCTTATAATGAGCGTTATTAATTTAAGTGTATGGGGAATTATTGGCGGGCTTTGGTGGAAAGCACTTGGGTATTGGTAGTATTGCCTTTGTTAGTTTGGCTTGCACATTTAATACTGCGCACTTGTTTTGGTTAGTTCTACAAATATAAACATTGAGGCTGTTGCAAGGGAGCACTATGGTTTTTAAATTCATAAAGGCAGCATATTCAGACCGAGACTACTTATTAAGCCTCAGAAAACTGACTATGGTTGAACACTTAGAAAATGCCGGGTTATTTTTAACTGAGCAACAGCATGTTTTAAGGCTTGATGACCAATATAACTGCTCCTATCTTATAGTTATAAATGAGGTACCAATTGGTACTTTAAAATACCAAACGTACGCTCAATACGTTGAAATAATGCAATTACAAATACATCCACTGCATCAAAATAAAGGGTATGGGAAAGCGGTTATTGAACAAGTTATTACAAGTGCGCAGTCAAAACCTATTAAACTCACTGTGCTTAAAAACAACCCAGCATTAGGACTTTATAAGCGGCTGGGTTTTACTATAACGGATGAGAATAATTACGAGTACTACATGCAAACGCGGGCTACTCGTAGCTAAAATTAGTCGCTTTGATCTCTGAAGTCTTTTTTTCTGAAAATAGTTAAATGCCAACCCCAATGCAAAGAGCCTAATCTTAAAAAAATAGTCGTGAAAAATGACCCTAAAATACACCAAATGTAATCTACATTAAGGCTAAATAAAGCGGCATAAACTGCACCACCCGCTAAACACGCAGAGGCGTAAGGTTCGCTGCGCATAACAGTTGGCACCTCACGGCAAATTACGTCGCGTATTAAACCACCAAATATACCTGTAGTAATGCCCATGGTAATTGCGACCACCATGCCAGAGCCATTAATGAGTGCTTTTTCTATCCCCATAATATTAAATAACGCCATACCAACAGCGTCTACTAATAAAAAGTAGTAATTATTAACGCGCGGTAAATATCGAATAAATGCAATTGTTGCTATAACGGCCCCATAGGTCGAATATAAATACTCTGGGGTAGCAATCCAAAATACCGGTTTGTTTAAAAGTATATCTCTGAGGGTACCGCCCCCTAATGCTGTAACGGTTGCCACCACTACTACGCCAAAGCCACTAATGTTTTTTTCATACCCAAGCAATGCCCCTGCAACAGCAAAAAATGCGACACCGAGTAATCCTAGTACCATAAAGTATTCAGCAGTCATGGTAATTCCTTTTTAAAATTTATAAGGAGTAGTTTCAACTTACGTGCCAAAAAACATCCCTTAAAAGTTGAATTAACTTTAAAAATTACATTTAAAAACAACGCTGTAATTCACACTGAATGCAGTTTGAGGTTAGGTTTTATGAAAGGTAATATTTGAGAAGGTAATTATTTTAAAAGTAGGTATTTTTTACACGTTGTTTATAAGTAGGCTCATAAATTAAGCTAGCGCTATTTATCCACTCAAAATAAGCAAGATAGCCTACAAAAATTGACTCAAAGATTAATAGGCTAATACCTATCCAACTTGCAGAGTTACATAAAAAAATAACGCTGACACCTACCCTAATTTTTCATTGTTGATTGGTATTATACGGCCATTAAAAAACATGTCCCCTTGGTCAGGTTTAACCACACCATAAAGCATTTTCATTAATGTGCTTTTACCAGCCCTATTTCCCCCTTTAGATTTAAATAGTAAAAGCATTCGCTTCACCGTGCCTTATTTTTAAAGCGACTCCGTTATTACCTATACCTCGATAATTTAACCCAACCGCCCTTAACTGACCAAGCGGTCAACAATGGCATAGTAACTGCAATAAGCTAATTAAAGATTAAAAAGTATTTTTGTTACCCGTGCGCAAACAACAAGAAAAAACATACGCCAAGCCTTTATGTATCAGGGCTTTATAAAAATTAAGGGGGTCTGTGTGATTCAATTTTTATTAAATAACACACCAATTGAAGTACAAGAATGCTCGCCAAGTCTCACCATTTTGGACTGGCTTCGCACCAAAAAAGGGAAAGTGGGCACCAAAGAAGGCTGTGCAACTGGCGACTGTGGCGCGTGCACAATTTTAGTGGGTGAAGAGCGTATAAATGCAAACGGGGAAGCTAGTTGGCAATACAAAACAATGAACAGCTGTTTATTGTTATTAGGTAATGCGCATGCAAAACATATAGTAACGGTAGAAGCTGTGACTACTGGTTTATACCCAAACTTAACCGATTTACACCCCGTACAACGTGCACTGGTGGAGTGTCATGGTTCGCAATGTGGTTTTTGTACGCCCGGTATAATAATGAGTTTGTTGGCTCTTTATATTAATGAGCCAACGTACCCTGGTAAAAAAGCGGTTATTCATGCACTTGGCGGTAACTTATGCCGTTGTACAGGTTATAGCCCTATATTACTTGCAGCCGAAAAAGCCTATAGCTATGAACGTAAAGCTGAACCGTACTCAGCAATGGCCGCTCAATTTAAAGCATCACTTAATACGCAATATGATGACGATATTCCATTTTTAAAAAATGGTCCTCGCAAATTTTACTTACCACAAACTGCCCAACAACTTGTTGAGCTAAAAGCGCTTTATCCTTATGCACATTTAGTTGCTGGTGGCACCGACTTTGCCATTGAGCTTAGCCAAAACATGCTCTTACCGGATGTAATTATCTCCCTTAGCCAAGTAAAGGATCTTTGCACCTTGGCAGATAATAACGGTGAGTTACACATAGGTGCAGCGCTACCTTATAGCCAATTTGTTGAGGCATTTTATAACCATTACCCAGAGTCAAAAGAGCTATTTGAACGCTTAGGATCAAGCCAAGTACGTAACAGCGGCACACTTGGTGGCAGCATAGGGAATGCCTCTCCTATTGGCGATCCAGCTCCCCTTTTAATCGCTCTTAATGCATCAATGGATTTATTAAGCAGCGCTGGTACGCGCACTATAAAAGTTGCCGACTACTTTATTGATTACAAAAAAACAGTTCTTAAAAGCGATGAAGTAATTAGCAAGTTCACCATCCCAAAGCGCCCAGAGTCACTAAAACTGGCGTGTCATAAAATATCAAAACGCTTTGAAGACGATATATCTACCGTTTGTTTGGTACTTGCTATAGAGCATTCACAAAACATGATTACTCAAGCCCGCTGCGCTATGGGCGGTATGGCAGCTATTCCTAAGCGCGCGCAGCATATTGAGCAAAAGCTGATATCTCAATCGTTACAAGTAAGTAGCTTTATAGACGCAGCAACGGCTATTAACGATGACTTTACGCCCATGAGCGATGTAAGAAGCAGTGCGCATTACCGCACCACGGTAAGCAAAAACTTATTACAACGCATTGGTATTGAGTTTTGTGAGCCGCAAGCAAGCAACAATAACAACATTGCCATTACGAGGATCTCACATGCGTCACTTTGAAATGGATAAACTAAAGGCGCAAGGTGGTAGCGTTGGACAGTCTAAATATCACGAAAGCGCTATTAAACAAGTTTGTGGCAGTGCAAATTTTGCCGACGATAACCCGGAGCCATACGGCTGCC
>NZ_AUTL01000002.1:0-848 GCF_000498015.1 Pseudoalteromonas sp. TAE79 | reverse complement strand
AAGCCATAACGTGATTGAAAAAGACGGCCTAATACCGTTGGCTCCGCCTTTTGATACCATAGGTTGGCTTACCCAAAGCGCCGAGCTATTAAGCGATGTAGGTAATGTACTGCTACCAAATCAAGCTATTAATAACGTTGATACCTTAGTTATTTGCGAGCCGTTATTTGAACTCGTTGACCCTGTTTTACAAGCCCCACTTAAACAATTGCTTGAAAAAACCAAGCCTAATTTTAAGCACCATAAAGAATTTGAACTACCTAACAGCAGCTTATTAAATAAACTTGCTGATAGTTTTAGAGTACTGCAAGGGCGAGCAATCGCAAAAACGCATAAAGACTGGCTTCAATTGCCGGGGCAACTTCCCCAGTTTGCTCCAGCAATTGCGGCACGTTTTAATATGGCGCTTGCCCTAACTGTTCAAGAAGAACAAGAAGCACTAAAAGTACAAACCCAATGGCAAACACTAATAGCTAAAAACCTAAATACAAACAGCTGTTTATTTTTGCCAACCACCCCCACAACCGCACCTAAATTAGGCGCCGACACAAGCGCCTTACGCATGCAAATTATTACGCTTTCGGCAATTGCAGGGCTTAGTGGCTCAGCGCAAGTGCATTTACCGCTGGCTGATTTAGCAAATGATCATCCGTATGGTTTTTCATTAATGATGAGCCACGGTAACGATAAAAGCCTACTTGCTTGCGTTAAGCACCTAGCTGCACACTTTAAACAGGACACACCGGCATGACCACACACAACATTGCATTTACCGCGTCTCATTTTTCGGCCACTGAAGCGGGTATAAATATACTAAAACAAGGCGGTACAGCTACCGAGGCTATGGT
>NZ_AUTL01000001.1:0-708 GCF_000498015.1 Pseudoalteromonas sp. TAE79 | reverse complement strand
AGCCGACGACACCATTCACGCTATTTTAGTGACTGGTGGTACAGGATTTACTGAACGTGATTCAACACCTGAGGCATTTGCGCCGCTGTTTGATAAAAGCGTAGACGGCTTTGGTGAGCTATTTAGACATATATCGTACGGTGAAATTGGTAACTCAACTATTCAATCTCGTGCACTTGCAGGACTTGCTAACAACACCGTTATTTTTTGTATGCCAGGCTCTACAGGCGCATGTAAAACAGCGTGGACAGGCATTATAAAAGATCAACTTAACTCAATGCATAAACCATGTAACTTTGCACCGCACATTACTATTGGTAAAAAGTGTGAATCGCGTGAGCAATAGTATGTTAAGCCACGTTGACGAAAACGGCCAAGCGAATATGGTTGATGTATCGCTCAAGGACGTAACCCTGCGCGACGCCTCAGCTGAAGCATTTATTAGCATGAGTAAGCTTGCCTTTGAGCAAGTAATGCTTAATCAAAACAAAAAGGGCGATGTGTTAGGCGTGGCACGTATTGCGGGTATTCAAGGCGCTAAAAAGTGCGCCGATTTAATCCCGCTTTGTCATCCGCTTGCACTTAGTAAAGTCGCTGTTGATTTTGAACTTGATGAAGCAAACAGCCAAATTAAAATAACCAGCTACTGCAAACTTGCAGGTAAAACGGGGGTTGAAATGGAAGCGTTAACAGCGGTATCTGTGGCTA